>JAUSKV010000216.1 GCA_030646745.1 Sulfurimonas sp.
AGGCATAGTTTTTCAAGATTATAAGCTAGTAAAAGAGTGGACAATTGAAAAAAATATCATGCTGCCGCTTATAATAAACGGTTACGGTAAAGATGTTACGCAAAAGCAAGTTGACAGCCTTTTAAAGCATGTGAGGCTGACGCACCAAGCTGGAAAATATCCATTAGAACTGAGCGGTGGTGAGCAGCAAAGAGTTGCTATGGCAAGAGCACTTTCACATAATCCTATTTTAATTTTAGCAGATGAACCGACTGGAAATTTGGATGATTATTCGTCTCAATTGATTTGGAATCTACTCGAGGGTGCAAATACCCAGCTAAAGACAACAGTAATTGTAGTTACACACCATATTCCAGTGAGTATGAATGTTGAATATAAACATTTTCATATAGAATATGGGAGAATTCATGCAGTCAATTAAAAATCATATATCCCTTATTATCGCTCTTCTGAGCATACTTTTTTCTATACAAATTTTTATAATTGTTGATAGATCTATAGCATCATATAAACAAAATTTAACAAATAGCTATTCCATGGTAATTGTAAGTCAAAAAAATATAGATAACAATACTACTTTAGGTTTCAGCTCGCTTATTAGCAGTGTTTCAGAATTAACACCGGATAGCATAATAAAAAGATTAAATACAAATATGAATAATAAGAATATTGAGCTGCTCAAATTGTCTCTTCCAAAATTTTACAAAATACAGCTCAATAGCTATCCGTCGCCAGACGAGATAAAAGCGCTGACAAAAAGCATACTTAGATATCCTACCATCACAAAAGTAGAAGATTTTGCACACAACCATGACACTATTTATAAGCTATTGCTTCTCTTTAAAGGTGTTGTAGCAATATTCGCTATAACTATATTTGTAGTAACTTCTCTTCTTATTTTTAAAGAGCTTAGAATATGGCAGTTCAAACACTCTGAGAGAATGAGCATTATGGGTCTTTTCGGTGCACCTGGATGGCTTCGTTCTGCGGTTTTATTCAGGCTTGCTCTTGTGGATGCACTCATATCAAGCTTCATGGCATTCGCCCTGTTTACATATCTTTCATTCAATCCATGGGTTTTGCAACAGTTTGGCAATGTAGGTATAAATATTACAATTTTTAATCAAATTGATGACTTTATTCTTCTCTTTGGTACTGCAGTATTTTTATCAATTTTATTGGCTATGCTAATTGTGCTGGGGCATAAAGAAGAGGCATGATATATATATTTTTAACCCTTCTTTTCATCTCTCTTTTAGATGCAAAAGAGGATATTAACGAAAAAATAGACACTACAAGCAGCAAACTTAGCTCTTACGGCAAGGATTATACGACTGTAAATCAAAAAATGGCTGAAAATGCAGATGCTATTATAAAGCAAAAAGCAGAGATAGAAAAACAGCAGGAGCACCTTAAAGAGTTAAAGCTCGAACTTGAAGATAAAGAGACAAGCTACAAAGATAACAGTGCTGTACTTAATGAACTCAAAAACAGCAATAAAAAATTAAAAGCAGAGCAGGATAGCATACAGCAGGAGTTGGTCTATGTTATAGCGCAAAGCGTCTCAATATCTGTGGTTGTAGAAGAGGAGTATGCAGTTGATTCTGACTCTCTTATAGAGTTTGAAGTGCTAAAAGCCATGTTGAAAGATTCAAAAGAGAAGGGAAACAACCTAAATCTGCAATTTTTCAATAATTCAAAAGAGATAGAAGCTCTGAATGAAAAAACAGCCGTTATAGAAGTTGCTATATCCGCAATTGATGTAAAAAGAAAGCAATTGTTGGCTGAACAGGAGTCAAATAAAAAAGCATTGGAAAAACTTCAAGGTGATGAAGTTTCCTATAAAAAAGAGTTAAAAGAGATTTTAAATAAGCAAGATACTCTTAAAAAGACACTTGAAAAGTTAAATATTCTAAAGTTAGATGCTGTTAAAGATGCAAAGGAAAAAGAGGATATAGAAGTTGCCTTTGATAATAAACCAATCGTACTGGATAAGAATGTGCAGTCGGTTAAAAAAGTCGGTGATAGTTATCAAGCGGTAAAAACTGCGAAATATTCGGGAGAAAAGACTATTGCGCCGCTCGATTCATATACTATAACTAAAAAATACGGAAATTATACAGATCCGATTTACGGTTTAAAAATTTTTAATGAATCTATCTCTTTAAAATCAAATGAGCAGAATGCAAAGGTAAAAACGGTGTTTAACGGGAAGGTTATTTATGCAGATAAAACGGCTGTTTTAAACAATATTGTTATCGTCGAACATGACGATGGATTGCATACTATTTATGCAAACCTTTCACAAATCGCTCCAAACCTTGAAAAGGGTCAGAAGATTAAAAAGGGTTTTACAATCGGTCGTATTAGTGATGAACTTGTATTTGAAGTAACACAAAAGTCATTTCACATAGACCCAGTGGGACTTTTTCAATAGCATGTAAATTTTTTTTATAGACATTTAGATACAATTTCAAAAAAATTAATAAAGAGCGTACTATGAACTTCATTCAAACTCGCGGATGCGATGAAACAAAACCAAAAAGTGTGACATTCTCACAAGCCATTTTAAGTCCAATCGCCTCTTTTGGCGGTCTTTATGTGCCAGAGGCACTTCCAGAGTTAGGCGAAGCATTTTTAAATAAACACCTAAACTCCTCCTATAAAGAGTTGGCTAGTGACATGCTGAGCCGTTTTGAGATAGACATAGATAAAAGCGTTATCGAAGAAGCCCTTAATCTTTATG
>JAUSKV010000218.1 GCA_030646745.1 Sulfurimonas sp.
TGAGAATAAAAAATATATTCCAAAAGAGAGTAGAGACTATATAAGAAAAATTATTGCCTTGGCGTTTATTGGAAATGATGAGCAGTTTATGCTTAAGAGCGAATATGAATATCTTCTAAACAGAGCAAATGCTTACTCAATCTCAACAGTTGAATTGCCGATGGGAGAGTCATTAAGTAGAGTTGCTACTCTTATTGGAATTCCTCTTGAAGAGTTGCAAAAGTTAAATAAACACCTGAAATATGACTTTATGCCTCCACATGCAAAGAGTTACGATATATATATTCCATATATCAAACTTTCAGAATTTAAACAAAAGTATCATGAAGAGCCAATCGGAGAGATTTATAAAGTGCATTTAGTTGCATCAGGTGAGAGTTTGTCTCAATTAGGTAAAAAATATGGAATATCTTATAAAATTATTAAAGATTTTAACAGCATAAAAGGTAAAAATCTGACCCTGAATCAAAAGCTAATTATTCCAGTAAGAAGAGCAGGTTAAAGGTATATGAATGAATAGATTCTTTCTTTTATCTCTTGCCTCTTTGATTTTACTTTTTAGTGGATGTAGCATAAAGGGGAGAACACATATATATTCTGATAATAAAGGTGATTATTGTCAAGACATTGATAGCAAAGCATATTCTCATCCTACAATGCGGCCTTATGAGATTAGAGGAATAAAATATTGTCCAACGATTGTGAGTGTCGGTGATGAGTTTCAAGGTAATGCTAGTTGGTATGGTCCTACTTTTGATGGTAAAGCAACCTCAAACGGCGAAATATATAACATGTATGACATGACAGCAGCGCATAAAACTTTGCCTATGAATACTATTGTAAAAGTAACAAACAAGAATAATGGGCGCAGTACAGTTGTTCGAATTAATGACCGAGGTCCATTTGTTGCAACAAGAATTATAGATTTATCAAAATCAGCAGCTGATAAATTAAGTATAATTGGACCGGGAACAGCACCTGTTTCTATTGAAGTATTAGGTTTTAATACAGTTGGCAGAAAAAATATTCCAACTGATAAAGAGCTCAAAAATGCTCCGCAAAATAAAGAGGTTGATGGCTTTGCTCTACAAATAGCCTCTTTTTCAAACATCAGTGGGGCGATGAAAACGCAAGCAAAATATGATAAAATAAGCGGTTACCATACAGTAATAAAAGATGTTGAAAAAGATAATAATAGATTGTTCAGAGTATATCTACAGGGATTTAAAAGTGAACAGGAAGCAAAAGATTATCTAGCTTCAAACGGTAGTTTTGAAAACGCATTTATAGTAAAAGAGGATTAAAATGATTAGTAAAACTAGAGTAACAAAAGAGACAGATATAGAGATTTCATTCAATCTACATGGAACGGGTGCAAGTGATATAAATACTGGTGTAGGTTTTTTAGACCATATGTTAGAGAGCTTTTCTAAACACTCATTGATTGATTTAAATATTGAGTGCAAAGGTGATACGCATATTGATGATCACCACAGCGTTGAAGATATAGGGATTGTTTTAGGCTCTTTGGTTCATGAAGCAATCTATCCGGTTAAAAATATGGAACGATTTGGAAGTGCAAATATTGTCATGGATGAGGCCTGTGTGAGTTGTGATTTGGACCTTAGCAACAGACCCTATTTAGTTTATGAAGTGAACGTGGACGGTAAGATAGGACAATTTGACTCGGAACTTGTTGAAGAATTTTTTAGAGCTTTTGTATTAAATGCCAAAATCAGTGCACACATAATTGTATTAAGAGGAAAAAATAGACATCATATTATAGAGGCAGCTTTTAAATCTCTAGCTGTAGCTCTGCGTCGTGCGACAATGAGAAATGAGAGAATTGGGATTCCAAGTACCAAAGATGTTTTGTGATTAAATTAATTGTTTTAGATGTTGATGGTTGTTTAACTGATGGTAAAATCACATATTCAGAAAGTGGTATAGAGAGTAAAAATTTTAATATTAAAGATGGTCTTGGAATAAGTAGCTGGGTGAAGATTGGAAATCAGGTGGCTA
Organism: Sulfurimonas sp.; assembly: GCA_030646745.1. GTDB lineage: Bacteria > Campylobacterota > Campylobacteria > Campylobacterales > Sulfurimonadaceae > Sulfurimonas. Next base: position 2,023 of record JAUSKV010000218.1, read on the forward strand.
TTATCACCGGACGAAACTCTAAAATAGTTCAAAAAAGAGCAGAAGAGTTGGGAATACAGCATATTTTTCAGGGCATTAAAGATAAAGATAGAGTGTTAAAAGAGTTAGTAAAGTCACTCGGGCTTAGCTTTGAAGAGGTTGGAGCAGTTGGTGACGATTTAAACGATTTTCACATGCTGAGCCTTGTTGGAAGAAGTTTTACTCCAAAGAATGGGGTAAAAGAGATAAAAAATATGGTAAACACTACACTTTCTTTGGACGGTGGAGATGGTGCAGTAAGAGAGATGATAGATATTTTGGTGGATGAAAATAATCAAAGAGAAGATTTTATGGAAGTTTGGATTAAAAAAGATAACTCTATACGTAGTTGAATTTTAAGAGTCTAGAAGGTGGGTACCATTAATATAAATGTTTTTTTTCTTTTTATTGCAAGTAGTCTGATGATGATTTTTTTTCTTTTTGAGCCATTAAATATAAGGGAGCAGAGTTTTACAGATGTTCCTCTCTTTGAGATGTCCTCATTTACCCTCTTGGAGTTTAATGATAAAAATTTGATAACTCTTATGACTGGGAATAATGCCGTGCGATATAGCGACCGTTATAAAGTTGCAAATATAGATTATACAGACAATTCAAAAGGGTGTAGAGCGAACATGAAGGCAAGTGACGGACTTTATCAAAATGAGATAATTGATTTAAAAGGTGATGTTGTTTATACAAGAGAAGACGGTTTAACATTTAAATCGCAAACAGCAGATTACAATAACATAACAAAGGTCGCACACACCAATAATGACTATGTTTCATATCAAGGTAATAATAGAGTTGTCGGCTCATCGCTCACATATAATAATGTTTTAAAAAAGATTGAGTCAAAAAATATTGTTGCAAACTATCAACTACAAGAGAGATAATTATGAGATTTTTACTATTTTTTACAATTTTTTTAGCATCAACATTAATTTCACAAGAGCTAAAGATAAAAGCGGATTCGTTTGACGGTGATGAAAAATCCGGTATTTCAATTTTTGAGGGCAATGTGAATGTCGTTAAAGGAAATGATGAGCTTAATGCTTCAAAGGTCACCGTTTATACAGATGCTCAGCATCAGCCAACAAAGTTTATGGCAATAGGAAATACCTCTTTTATGCTTTATACAAAAGAGGGTTCTATCTATAAAGGTAAAGCAGAAAAAGTCATCTATTTTCCAGAAACTAAAGAGTATCACTTTTTTCAAAATGTACATCTAAGACAGATAGATGAAAAAAAAGAGATTATTGGAGAAGAAGTTATTCTTAAAAGTATAGAGGGAAAAGCTTATGCAAAAGGTGCCAAAAATGAGCCTGTTATTATGATATTTGAACTACCAGAGGAGAAAAATTAATTATGATAGAAATTGTTGATGCAAAATTTATAACTTCTGCTCCAAATGTACTTAACGCACCCGATTCATCACTGCAAGATGAAGTAGTATTTATGGCAAGGTCGAATGTTGGTAAGAGTTCACTTTTAAATGCACTGACAAACCATAAAAATTTGGCAAAAGTCTCTTCAACACCAGGTAAAACGAGACTTATTAACTATTTCGATGTAACTTTTATTGATAGAGATAATGAAAAAAAAAGCACTGCAAAGTTTGTTGATTTACCTGGTTTCGGGTATGCAAAAGTTGCAAAATCAATGAAATATGATTGGGAGAGAAATTTAACTGATTACATAGAACAAAGAGAGCAGATTAAGCTTTTTATACATTTAATTGATTCTAGGCATCCAGATTTAGAAATTGATACATCTGTAAGTGAATTTTTACTGAGTAATATAAGAGAAAACCAATACATACTTCAGATATTTACTAAAATAGATAAGCTCAATCAAAAAGAGCAGAGTGCTTTAAGAAAAGAATTTCCACATGCCATAATGGTTTCTAGTTCCAAAAAAAGAGGTTTAGAAAAGGCAATAAAAATTATTTATGATATTTTGCAAGAGAATGAAGAGAGTATAGATGAAGATTGAGTATAAAAAGGCAAAACTCAGCGATATAAATGACATGCAAGAGCTTATGGAGCCTGAGGTCGAAGCCGGCATTATTTTGATGAGAACTTC
>JAUSKV010000220.1 GCA_030646745.1 Sulfurimonas sp.
GTTAAACACTCTTTGCTTCTAGCCTCGAAAAGTTTCAGAATAGTCAGAAAAAACGCTGTAATCGCCGGTCCCAATATCATTCCCCAAAATCCAAAAGTAGAGAGTCCTGCTATGATGGCAAAGAAAATGACAAGCTCATTCATTCTTGCATCATCCTCTTTTAATAACCTCTTGTTTATCTCTTTGATAATCAGTGGTTTTATAAATGTATCAGCAATTATGGAAATAACCACTATTGAGTAGAGAGCGATAAAAATCGCATTTGAACTGTTACCTTGAGAAAATTCATAGGTCATAAACGGAAGCCACATTAATGCTCCGCCTACTACAGGAATCAAAGATGCAAATCCATACATAATGCCGAAGAGGAGTCCATTATATCCCATGAGAGAGATTGCCACTCCAAATAATATTCCTTGAAACATAGCATTTACAATAATAGAGTAAAAAACCACACTCATGACAGAGGATAGCTCTTTTGAGAGCATGTTACTATCATCCACCGACATCTGAACAACTCGTTTTAAAAATGCAACGATATGAACACCGTTATATTGAGCAAAGAAGTAAAAAACAATAACTAAAAAAGCATTCTTTAAAAACCCTGCACTAAATGCCCCTATTTTCCCAGTGATGGAGAGAGCATTTGAGGTGATAAAGTTTATGTCTATATCTTTTATACTGTCTGCTACATAGGGTTTTAGAAAGGCTAAATAGAGTGGTGGATTTGCAATAAAATCTTTGATATAAGTTTCTAAATTTGCAAAAACATCCGGTTCAAGAGAGTTGAGTCGTATAGTTAATGTAGCCAAAAAATAGCCAAGAGGGGCAAAAAATAGAACTGCCAGTAAAAAGCTTGAGCTCAGAGCGGCAAGCAGTCTATTTTTAAAAAACTTCTCAAAATTATCTTGAATATTTGAGGTTGAAACCGCCAAAAGAGCCGCGATTGTTATAACAAGCAGAAATGGAGCATATAAAAGATACATCCAATAAAGAGAAGTTGCAAAGAGTACGGCTATAAAATATTGCGATTTCATGAAAACAATCCCCCTTGCTCTTCAGGAAATGAGATATTTAAAACATCATAAGTCATTCTCGTAGCCTTTCTCCCCTTAGCAGTTCTCTCCAAATAGCCGTTCGCTATCAGGTAAGGTTCTAGCACATCCTCGACAGTTCCCTCGTCCTCGCTGAGCGATGCTGCTATTGTGCTCAATCCCATAGCTCTTCCGTTTGCACTTGCTAAAAGATTTAAAAGTCTTATATCCATTTCATCAAATCCATGTGAGTTTATACCCAGCTCATTGAGTGCGTACTTTGTTCTTACAAACTCAATATTTCTCTCATCAGCAACATCGGCAAAATCTCGCACACGGCGAAGCAGACGAAGAGCAATTCTAGGAGTTCCGCGGCTTCTTTTTGCAATCTCCATAGAGGCTTCATGAAGTATCTCTTTTCCTAGTTTAAGTGATGCCTGCAAAACAATTTTTGCAAGCTCCTCCGAGGTATAAAACTGCATTCTAAAACTCATACCAAATCTGTCTCTGAGTGGATTTGAAAGCATCCCCGCTCTTGTTGTCGCACCAATCAGGGTAAATCGCGGCAAATCAATTTTAACCGTTTGAGCAGCAGGTCCACTTCCTATAATAATATCTATGCGAAAATCTTCCATGGATGAGTAGAGTATCTCTTCAACCGCAGGCGAGAGGCGATGAATCTCATCTATAAAAAGTATATCACCCTCCTCTAAATTTGTAAGAAGTGCGGCTAAATCTCCGCTCTTTTCTATCATTGGAGCGGCTGTTACTTTTATGTTTGCACCCATCTCATTTGCAATTATCAATGCCAATGTAGTTTTGCCAAGCCCCGGAGGTCCAAAGAAGAGAACATGATCAAGTGCTTCTACTCTTTTTTTACTCGCTTCAATAAATACGCCAAGATTTTTTTTAATCTGCTCTTGTCCGATGTATTCGCTCCAGATATTTGGACGAAGTGAGGTTTCTACACTCTCCTCTTCCGGGTTATATTTTTCTATCTCAACTAATCTTTCCATATTTATGCCAATCTAATAGGTATGAATTTCTTGAGGAAACTCTCTTGATTTAACTTCATCTGCATAATTCTGAATAGCCTCTTTTACCAAAGCGGCTCCATCAAGATATTTTTTTACAAATTTTGGAGTAAACTCTTCAAATAGACCAAGCATGTCAGAAAAAACAAGCACTTGTCCATCAACGCCCGAACCGGCACCTATTCCTATTACCGGAATATTTACACTGCGTGCTACCTCTGAAGCGACTTCAGCTTTCACACCCTCAATGACCATACAAAAAGCCCCGGCACTTTCTACTGCCTTTGCGTCTTTTATAAGTTGCTTGTGCTCTTCTTCTGTTTTGCCCTTTACTTTATAGCCGCCCTCGCTTCTAACCGATTGAGGTAGCAAACCTATATGCCCACAAACTGCAATGCCGTTACTTGTCAAGTGAGCGATTATTTCTGCTTTATCCGTACCGCCTTCTATTTTTACACAATCGGCAGAAGTCTCTTGAAAAACTTTTATGCAGTTTTTTAGAGCCTTCTCTTTTGAAGCATATGTTCCAAAAGGCATATCACAAACTACAAAACTATTTTTTGCCCCATTACAAACCGCATTGGTGTGGTATAGCATTTGCTCTAAAGTAGCACTAAGAGTATCCACTTTGCCTGCAAAACTCATGTTAAGACTATCACCAACTAGAATCATATCAGAACTTGGTTCTAAAAGTTTTGCGAAGAGTGCATCATAAGCGGTAATCATCACAAGAGGTCGAACACCTTTTGTTTTTTTAATTGAAGAAATTGTCATTTTTTTGGTCATTATGAAACTCTTTGTTACTTTTAATAAAGTTTAGTAAAAGAATTTTAACTAAAAATTGCTATAATCTTAACTATATGGGAGAATTATTTTATGGGCATAAGAAGTGACTTAGATGCTAACTTCGATTTTGAAATAGTTGATGAATTTTTAGACCACTACTCCATGATGGTTGACAGTATGGAGATTATGATTTTAGATTTGTCAAATGATGAAATGTACAGAAGAAGTGTAGATGAACTTTTTCGTGTCTTCCACAACATCAAGTCGGCTTCTGGCTATTTAAAAATAGTACCTATGCAAAGATTGTCAACTCTTGTTGAAGATGAGTTAGAAAAACTCAGAACTATGCAGCCGCCGATTAACCAAGAGGTTGTAAACTGGCTGCTAAGAATTAGTGACATGTTCGCCAAATGGCACGAAGACTTTAAGCTCAATAACAAACTTAGCAAAGTAAAATATTCTCTACTTAAAATACCTGATTTGGAAAAATAATTGAAAAAATTAGTCGCATACATAACTTCTGGATATCCGGAAAAATCTTTTAGTATAGATTTAGCATTAGCTTTAAGTGAGAGTGGAGTTGACACCTTGGAACTTGGAGTACCATTTTCTGACCCAGTTGCCGATGGACCTTTAATTGAAAAAGCAAACCATAAAGCCCTTGAGCTCGGCTTTAAATTTAGCCATCTTTTAGAAATTTCTAAGAGTGTGGCTCCAAAAGTTGATACTCTCTGGATGGGATATTTCAATAGTTTTTATCAACAAAACTTAGATAAATTAATTCCACATGCCAAAGAGCTAGGAGTTAGTGGTCTAATTATCCCCGATTTACCTCACGAAGAGGCTTTAGCCTACAAAAGCTTATTTAACTCAAACAATGTAGCAAATATAAGTTTTGTAGCGCCTACTGACAGCGAAGAAAGAATCAAAGAGATAGTGAGTGAATCTCAAAAATTCATCTATATGGTTGCTTATACGGGAATTACAGGCTCTGGAGTAAGTGAAGATTTACAGCCATTTCTGTCCTCTATAAAAAAATATACCTACACGCCTGTATATGTTGGTTTTGGTGTGAATCAAAAAACTGCAAAAGAGAAGATTAAAGGTGCCGATGGAGTTATTGTCGGAAGTGCTTTTATTGAAATACTTTTAAACGATTCTATTAATTATAAACAGAAGATTGATGAATGCAGTGCTTTAGCTAAAATTATAAAATATGAGATAAATAGCTAATATAAAAATGTATTTTGAAATTTGTAAAAACAAAGAGTTAACTACTCTTTGTCTAGCTCGTTTAGAGTCTCTTTAGATACCTTATTTGCTCTATCGTAATAGCTATTATCACTCTTTTTGCTTGCACAACCTACGAATCCTACTAAAGCTGCAACACTTAGCAATATAATTAATTTATTCATTCTCTAACCTTGTTTGACTAATTGCAAACTAGCAAAAATCTTCTCTGGGCGTATCGCTTCGCGATGTCATCCATTCTTGATGAAACTAAAATTGCCACGACAAATGTAAATATAAAAGCATAAGCATAATCAATATTTAAAATATAAGTAACTAAGGAAAAAGCAAACAATGGAATTACAACAAAAAACATTCCCAATACCGCTTTTATTTTAATCTTGATATTTTTTTCAAAGTTTGAACTTCTACCAACAGAGCAGACGATAGGATTCAACTCTAAATTATGTAGCTCTTTCATCAAGTTTACATTTAAACCTTTATTCTTATAAGCATCTTCTGTCTTTTCAAAAATACTTTTAACATTCTTGCATAAAAATTCATCCGTCTTATTTAAAAATAACTTTATCATCTTGATACTCCTTATTTGTTCGATTTATAACACATATTTTTATATTATATACTTATCATTGTAATTATACAGTAATTCTAATTTTTTTATAAGTTTTATAAGTCATGGGAATAGTAAAGATATTAATCTGAAATTAATTTTTATAGTGTTTAAAATCCTCTTTAGCTTTTTCTCTTGCATGTTCAAAATCCATTATTTCACCGCCAAATTCAGCCTGAAACTTTTTAGCCATAACTTCATCTGAAAAAGCATATTTACTGACCTTGCTCATCGTTCCTCTTTTAGAACTTCCAACAACATAATAGGCTTTATTTACATCAATAAACTTCAACGAAGCAATATCTACAACTTTCGGATTCTTAAGTTCTACACCCTCACCTAAATGCTCTTCAAGGCAGTGAAGTGAACAGTATTGAATATTTTTACCGTTATAAGTTGCTATATGACTCGTTTTATAAAACTTTACCAAATCCATTCCACATCTAACACAACTGCCTCTATTTTCACCCTCTTGAACCAGAGTTGCCTCATCTGCATTTACAGATTGAAACATCATATTTGGAGTTGCCATATTTTTATCGGCAGAGCATCCTATAACAAACAGACCAACAACTAAACTTACTATAAACAAACGTATCGTTTTTATCATTTTATTTCCTTTTACTCTTTTTTATATCTTATCAGTTATTAATTACATAATTGTTAAATAGACTATAATTACATTAAATAAAATAGTAATGGGAAGAAAATGAAAGAAAAAATCAAACGCTATATTAAAGAAATTGTAATTTTTCTTGTAATTATAACTGTTTTAGCGAATGTCATAAGTATCTATAAAAGTATTGAATTAAACAAACAGCCGCTCAATATAAATGAAATAACACTTATAGATAATGAAAAATATATATTTACTCGTGATAAGCCTCTTCTTATTCACTTCTGGGCTTCGTGGTGTCCTACATGTAAACTTGAAGCTTCAAATATAGATTTTATTTCAAAAAAGTTTGAAGTTGTTACGATAGCGGTAAAATCTGGCTCTGATGATGAAGTAGAGGAATTTCTAGCAGCTAACAATCTAACTTTTAATGTTGCAAATGATGACTCTGGTTTTTTCGCAAAAAAATTTAATATATCTGTCTTTCCTACAACACTCATATATGACAAAGATAGAAACTTGATTTTTAGTGAGGTTGGTTATACATCTACGGTAGGTTTGTATTTGAGAATGCTATGGGCTGATTTATAAACCAATATTATGCATCTAAACGAACACGTCCGTTTAGATGGCAGGGACAAATTGTCCCTTGCATCCCCCTAAAGCTACAAAACAAGAGAATCGTTTTTCGCACAGCGAAAATGTTTCTTTAGAAAAAACCTTGTTTTCGAGAATAAAAGTGCGCAATAACAGCTATAAAAGAGAAAGAAACACTCTAGGCATGTGGAACCTTCCACATGCCACGCTTTAGATTACTACTTTTTAAAATTTACTACATACGCTTTATCTGAAAGTGGAACCCACGGTCGTTTAAGGTGTCTTGGACGACGCATTGTAGAATCCTCATCTAACCCGCGCGTGAGTTGATCACTCCAGCCTTGATAAACTTTGAAATTATTCTCATAATTTACATGAATATCACCTATTTTATCACCTTTTTGTGCAGGTTCTAAAATAACTTTGTGATGCCAACAATGCATACCGGAAACCGGGTCTGGATGCGGAGCTGCCACAGCATTTTGCCATGAACCGCTTAATCCATCCCACCAAATATTTCCACTATCTCTGTTGTAATTAGCAAATCTCTCCGCTTTGAATGGTTTGATACCCTCAATATATTTAAGTTTACCCTCTTTTCCATCCATCTGAAGTTCAGCTGTTGGAACACCAAAACTGTTCATTCCGGCTGTACCGGAATAATCTTCTATCTTAATTTGTGAACCCTCTTTACCCACATTTTCAATTGGATGCGCCACAAATTTAGGATCATTAATGTTTCTAGCAACTGGCTGAGAATCCACTTTGCCATCTGTTACACCGTTTGGAATAGTTACGGAATTTTTAAGTTTCCATCTACCTCCATGGTGTGAACAAGCAAGCGTCCCAGGTAAAACAGCTTCAGTAGGAACTGCCATAGCCACAAAATAGCCTGATTCTAAGCCTGTTAAACTATCCACAATTTTCACGCGAATTGCATCGCCGCGCTTAAAGCCTTGACGCGCTGCATCCGGAGTTGAAATCCAAATCGGGTCATGATTTTGAGAAATCTCCATCAAATGTTTGCTATTTGCAGAACGCGTATGAACATTGTATGGATAACGGAAAATTGTATTGAGTGCATACGAATCTTTCTCTGTCATGTAAGAGTGATTTACTTGAGAAACGATATGTACCATCTTCTTTTTCTCTTCATCATTTCTTGGGTAGAACGGAATCGCATATTCCGGCCATTTCCAATCATCTGCCAACCACTCACAGAAGAAGTCAAGTTTTTTGTCAGGCGTAGCAAAACCTTCCATTTTGACACCGTCAGTCTCAATACCGATATTTGTTTTTTTGCCATCATGTTCTGCAGTCATAACACCTGTTCGTTTATTGATAGTTACATGTGCTTTTTCATATTTATGACCATGAGAAATATAATTTTCATTATCCTCTTTTACAACTCTCTCTTGAGGGGAGTAGATTTTATTCTCTTCCATCCAAGCACCATAATCTCTCATGTACTCGTACACAGGAAATTCAGAGTTTTTATATCTTGCATCCGCCAAAGCAGTTGC
>JAUSKV010000225.1 GCA_030646745.1 Sulfurimonas sp.
TATAAACAAGAGCCTATAGTTGAGAGAGCTTTAGAAATCGTAAATATAGCAAAGGTTATCAATTCAGAGCAAGTATTTAAAACAGTACAAGACAGAACACCAGTAATCAATTTTTCAAGTCAACAATCAAAACAAGAACTAAATTCAAGGTGGCTTGAGCTTCAAAAAATAAATAGAGCGGCAGAAGCACCTAATCGCGATTTTATGAATGCATCGGCGGTTAAATTTAATGGAGTCTCAAAAGAGCAGTTGGATAAATGGTCACAATTCGCTAAAGATGGAAACCAAGTGGATTCTAAAACAGTTGATCAATTCGTTGAGGCTTCACTTAGAAATGCTAAAGAACTTGAAAAAGTAGGAATTATGAAAGAGATAGCACCTCAAGAGTATAAATTTGTGGATGCTTTTGCAAAAGAGTCTCTATATAAAAACCTTGATAAAACAGTAGAACAAATTCAAGTAGCAAATCAAGGCAAAACTATCGAAGTTGAACAAAACCCAAAAGCAGAACTACAAGAGCGAGTACAAAGTATCTCAAGCGAAAAATCGTTTGAAAATTTACTTGATTTGAACGGTCAAATTGATAGCCAAAAACTTCATGCATATGCAAAACAATTAGAGTCTCTTGCAACGCAGCTTCACACTCAAAACAACGCAATCACTAAATATGATCTATCTTTAGCAAATCAACCAGAAAAAGCACAAGGAGCTGAAAATGCAAGATAAAAAAGTTTACATGAAGATGGATGATAATTCAAGAGATGATCAACAAGAAAAGAATATTGCTGAAAAAGGTTTTGAAAAGATGGCAGATTTTGGTCTTGATAAGATGCTAGATAATATCTCAGTGAACATGGTTGATGATATGGCACAAATACTGATGCCAGAGCCAACGTTGGCACTACTAATCGGGTTCTTCAAAAAGCTTGAGCAAGGAATCGAGCAAGGATTGTCAAGATGATGGAATTATTTTTAGCTTTATTGATTATGTTTGTGATTATGAGAATGTTAAATACAAAAAAAGAAAGCGGCTTTGTTTATGCAAAATATCCTTTTGCAAATTCTAATACTTTTGGCTCGCTACCTAACCCTCTTCATGTGAAGAGGGGGTATATTTGGACTCCTGTTTCAAAATTGAAAAAAGAGTTTAAAGAAAGTGATGAAAAAACTGTTTTTATTGATAATTTTAGAATCGATGAAGGGTATGCAGAAAAGTCGGAGATGTCAAAATTTTTCAAAAAGAGAGCAGAAAAAACAAATATATTCTTTGACCCATTAAAACTGACACAGGGTATTTTGCTCGTCGGCAAGATGGGTTCAGGAAAGACGGAATGGTTTTTTAACATTTTATCACAGAAATTTTACAATCGGGCTCTCATTCACCAAGTAAAAGCAGGAGATTTTGCCGAGACGTTATTAAGAAAAAATGACATATTGTTCTCACCCTATGACTGCCGCGGGTATTTATGGGATGTCATGTCAGAGCCTGAGGGGATTTTGAAAACATTCTTTGAAAATTTAGCAAGTATCGGCGGGGACAAGAAAGATTTTTTCAGTGCTGCCGCAAATCGGCTCTACAATGAAATGGCAATCAAGGTAAAAACTAAATATTCAGATGCATCAAGCGCAGAGAAATGGCTACTACTAATTAAAGCAGTGAAAGACTTATTTGTAGAAATGGACTCCGGAACCCAGAACAGTAAAAAAGACATCAAAGGGACTATGGAAGCAATCTTAGAAAATCTTGAGATGATGGCGTGGCAAATGCAGAACCCTAAGCAGAAACATTTTGTGATAAAAGATTTTTTTGCAAAAAATAATCAGTGCAGATTAATTCTTGACAATATTCCTGAGTATGAAAAAGCACTTACACCTTTGTTTACGGCTTTTACAGCATGTGTGAGTCAAGTTCATACTTCTATGCCTGATAGTAAGACAAATTTCACACTTTATGCACTTGATGAATACTTGTCTTTCCTTCAAATAATGGATGATGCTTCTAAAAAGCGTTTACACACCTTGATCAGGAGCAAGGGAGGAATATTAATTCCTGCCATACAGTATGTTCCAAAAGATGATAAAAAGTTGCAGCAACTTTTAACATCGTCTGCTTACGCGTGGATTTACTTTTCCGTAATTGAAGAGGAAACAATCAATTTATTGAAGCAATCTCTCGGTGAAACAGAATATTCTTATGAAGAAGTAAGTGAGAGTAGAAATGGTAAAGGTGAAAAAACAAAATCATACTCAACGAAAAACGAAAAGACTCATGTTATATACAATGAGCTTTTAAATGGGTTGGGAGACAAGTTCGAGCATATCGTGTACTTGCCTAATCATAAAATGCTTTACATGGGCTATACACCACAAAAATCTTTACCAGTAATTGCAAAAAAATCAGTGCCAATCGATTTAACACCATTTTATGAAATTAAATACAGCAGTGATGAGAATGATTCAAAAGAGGATGTTAAAAATCTTACATTTGCAGACCTTTTTAAAAGTAAGCCACTATCAAAAATAGATGAGTATCGTCTCTTTAAAAAGTTTGAACAAGCAAAAAAAGACGGTGAACATAAGGTGAAAAACTTTAAAAAAGAGAATGGTTTAGTAGAAGTCAACCTTGAGTTCTTGTTTCAAAAATATATGCAAAATGATAAAGTCATTGAAAACAAAATGAGACTTTATTCAAAAGAACAGAGGTTTGAATTGCATAAAAAATGGACTCTAATACAAGACGATGATGAGAGCCAGCTTCGATTCATTGAAGAAAATGATTTGTTCGGTGCCTTGCCGGCATTTTTTAAATTCGATGAAGATGATTTTGGAGAAATTTGATGAAGAAGTTCACTGATCAAGAGATTAAAAATTTTATTAGCCGTACAAATGAGGAGCTTGCAGTGCAAGACCCTCGGGAGGTGCTTGTAGATTTAGGGATTGAGTTTAAAGAAATTGGCAATGACTCTTACAGGATGAATCTTAGAAACGAAAATACTCCTTCGGCATTTATATCTTTAAAGGATGGCATGTGGAAATATACAGACTTTGGAGATAGAACAAGAGGCGGTAATATAGTCAATGTAGTTATGGATGTTTCGAGCAAAAAAAACTATAAAGATGCGTTGAACTACTCATTGAACAAATTAGGAATCAAAAACTATCTTGATGAAGCCCTTAGTCACAAATCACAATCTTATGAGCTGACACAAGCAGACAAAGAGCGTATTAAAGCTCAAAGAGAAGCAAACAGAGATAAAGAGAGGTCAAATCCCATATCAAAGGTTACAGCCGTTTACGAGGTCTCTACAAACGACTTGGCAGTGGAATTTTTGAAAGCTCGAGGTGTTGTCAAAGTCCCTAATTTTATAAAAATTATAAACGGTGAATATACAAATTCAAAAGGTGAGATTAGAAAGGCTTTTGGTGTAGGCGTGTTAACTCAAAGTGGCTCAGCTGATATACATTTTTTGCATAAAGTGGGGGATTTGAAGAGCATCAGCCTCGGCGAGAAGGATCTTTCCTTCTATAAAAACCCTAATAGCAACAAGGTTGCTATCTTTGAGGGGAAATGGGACGCTGCTGCTTGTAATCAGCAAATGCCACTTGATGATGTCAATGTAATTATTGCTAATTCAGCATCAAATTCACTTAAAGTTGCAGAGTTACTAAAAAAAGAAAACTTAACTAAAAATGTGATGATTTTTAATCAAAACGATTTAGCTGGTTATAAATTTGTTGTTGATATCGCTAAAAATGCACAGTTAGACGAGTTTAAATCAATAGGCTACAACGTTATGAGTGAGTATAAAAAAGACCCTAATGATTTACTTCTTGAAGGCGAAAAAATTGCAGATAGAATTGAAACAAGACCTTTGAAATATTTTGAAGAGATAGCTAACTCACTTGAAGCAATTCAAAAGATGCAGCAATCAAAACCAATATCAATTACAAAAGAAGATATTCAAACAGCGAATAAAAATATTGCTCAAGATAAGGAAATTGAAAGAAGCTAATCTCTTATCTTATCCGAGAGCTCAATAATGAGTTTTTTTACCTCATTCAAATTTTTATTTTCTTCCAACAGTGAAAGATATGAATCTACCCACGGCGGTATAGGATTTGTCTTACCGAATTTACTTACCGCCGAATATGAAAGAGATGTCATTTCCCCAAAATCTATTAAAGAAAGTTGGAGATTTTTAAGTCTTTGTTTAAAGGTTTCTAATTCCATTTTTTACCTATTTTTATATATGTAAGAAATAATAGCCAATTATTGCATAAAATGCAAATAAATAACAATAAAATATCATTTTATGATAAATCCCACTTGACATATATATCATAAGATGATAAAATTGTGGCTAGTAAATATCATATTATGACAAAAAGGATTTCAAAAATGAGAAAAGTTAAAATGGCGGCATTTACAAAAGATAACTTTGAAAATGTTTTAAAATACATCAGCGTAGTTGTGCTTATAGTTGCATTGTTCGCTTCGTATGATTACATCAAATACAAAGACAAGAAAGATGTCAATTTACTCTCACCAGAAAATAAAATTGTCCTTGCATCCTTGCAAGAAGATTATAGCAACACATACAATCAGATACAGATTCTAGATAACGGGCTATACAGCAAGTGGTCTAGCACGGGAACAAATTCTGAATATTTTTTTACACAAAAAAGATATTTAGATAATGATCTAAAATTAATCAGAATAAAAATTGATGCTTTGTACGATGCAGCCGCGTATGTTGGTTTTACTCAGCAACTATTCGCAAATTTTAATTCAAAAATTGTGAATATAGATGTACATCAAATTAAGGAGATTAAAGAAAATGAAAAAATATAGTGCGCTTCAGCAGATAAGTTTGTGGTGGTATAGAACCTTCGACATTAATGGCTTCATCTTTTATAGTTTGAAAACATTTGGCAAATTATATAGATTTACTTTTTATATATTTTTGACACTTGGCATTTTTGCTTTTATGTTCTTCATTGGCAAAATAATTAACATTAATAATCTCGTTGTTGAAGAAGAGCTTGTAGCGATTATTAATAATCTTTGCTACTTTATTCTAATAACAGGAACCTTGCTTACAGGGCTTATAGTAAGTTATGAATTCATCATCGAAGAGGATATGGATAATTATCTCATGCAAAGACGCTCTCAAAAAGATGCGATTATGCTCAACAAAAAGCAATGGTGGAGACTAAGAAACATGCACTTTTTAGTTCGTTTAGCTATATATTTGATTTTATATTTAATACTGAGATATGTTTTGATAAAAACTTCTTTGTTGGCATTCGTAGACACTTATCA
>JAUSKV010000226.1 GCA_030646745.1 Sulfurimonas sp.
ATTAAAAGGATAACTAAAACTTTTACTGCAGTTTTTGCAATTTGAATTCTGTAATCAATGTAATCAAACCCAAATTCATAAAGTTTCCCATCAATATTTTTATCAAAATTGACAAAAAAAAGATTATAATCGTCCATATTAAACATGCTGTAATATTGTTTTTGCGGGTCTGAATGAAATTTTTCTCGTTTTTCTAAGACATGCTCTAAGTACGGCTCTAAAATAGCTTGCTTCTCTTCTTTGATATAAACAATCCGAATTTTACCTTGTTGAATTTCAAAAATATAATCAAGTTCAGGGATATTGATTGAGTTTAAATCATGTTGTTCTAATGCTACTTGAATTCGTTTTATCTGTTCAAGTTTTTGCGTACTATAAAACTCTTTTTTCTCTTCAGTAGAAATAATCCCTATTGTACCAAGGGTCACTAATGAACTCATGAGTGTGATTCCAAGAAGCTTCACCTGAAAAGTTGTAGGTTCGCTCATGTTATTAAGAGTAAAAATTACAAAGAAAAACAGTAAAATCAACACCCCGATAGCAACGATATAGGAGTTTATAACCCAACTTACCAGCCCCATGTAGCTGAGTAAAATAATGATTGCCACTATAAAAGCATAAAGAAAAATTTGCACAAATCCTTTGATAGTTTTAGCCTCTTTTGAGTTTGCTTTTGCAATAACTTTGATATATAAAAGCACTTTTTGCAAAAAACTTTGCAGTCTATTTTCATCGTATAGATAGCGATATTCAGAGTAATAAAATATTTTTCTAAAGAGTGTAATGAAAACAAAAAGGAATTGAATACCGATAACTATACCGGGGATAGGAATATTATAATAGTAAATGCCCGCCTCAAAGACAAAAATCGGTTCGATATAGAGTGAAACAACTATATATCCAAGCAAACCTAAGACAGAAGCTACTAAAGAGATTTTAGATACCAGTTTTGCTTCGTCCGCAAAGATATTTTGAGGGAAGTGGTACGCAAACATTAAAAGCCCGTGAATACCAAATATTGCCAAATGCAGTATCCAAAAAGAGAGGGTAATAAGCTCTTTATCAACGGTTGAAAAAATAATTGAAAAGTTAATAAAAGGCATCAAAATACCGGCAAAAAACAAAATCATGTATTTTGTAGAAGCAGATTTATTTTTAACACTTAAGAGATAAGCAATAATCAATATCTCGGCAATAGCGACTGTTAAAAATCCGATTGTAAATCCTGAAGCAAAAAGTTGCATAGAGTGCCTTTAATTAGAGTGCAGGGTCTAAACCTAAAAATAGGTAAAAAATCTGTTTATTCCATTTGCAAGGCAAAATATATATGGGTGCAATCATTTTTGGCAAGTCAATATTTATAGTAGCTCCGCTAATGACAAAAGGCACAGAGATATTAAAATCGGCACCGAGTTCTCTTCTTGCATTTCCGGCTATAGTGTTCACAATCTCTCCAGCCATATCTACGAGATCCTCTCTATTTACCTCTTCTGAGTCTAAAATAAGACGCACAAGATTACTTAACATCTCTTCATCTATTGAAACATAGATAGCTCCATTATAGGCACCGCTTATAGAGATAGTTGCCGTATATTTTAAAATATACTTTGAGATTGAAGTTGCTCCAATGCCTGAGAGAACGATGGGCTGTAGAAAATCAAGAGATGCGGAGTGGTCAAACTCTAAAAAATAATTTTTGACACATGAAATAAATACCTTTATGTCTTGCTCTTTCATTGTAACTCTTCTATTATTCTTTGTAGGACAATGTCAAGCTTCTCTTCACCAAAAGGCTTGCCGATAAAGTCTGCAGCCCCTTTTTCTAAGGCTTCTAATGCTGTTGATTTGTCCGATTGTGCCGAGATAACAATCACTTTGATTTCCGGTTTTATTTTTATCATGGTTTCTAAAACTACTAATCCGTTCACTTCGGGCATTGTAATATCTAAAGTTACGATATCGGGAAGTGTTTGAGAAAAAAGCTCAAGTGCCATTTTCCCATCCGATGCAAGCCCTACAAGCTCTAGGTTATATTTTGCACTGTATTTTTGAATTGCTTTTCTTATAATGACAGAATCATCAACAATCATTAATTTCATTTTTTATCTCCTTTTTCTATAATGTTTTTTAGATTATTCAATGTTTCATAGGGTTGTTCAACTACACCGGTGTTTACTAACCAGGCGGGAAGGTTTTTTGGGTCAGTTAAAACTTCATATGTGACTTTTGTTTTATTGTCATCTATTGCTTCAAGTTTCCAATATCCGTTTAAGAGTTCTATGCGTACAAACTCTTCTTGAACGGGGTAAAAGTTAGCTATGGAATCAAAATGGATGGTGATTATTTTTCCATCCTCTGAACCTGTTTTTACATTTTTTGAGATACTGTCACGGTCTGCAAGAGGCCATGGCATATTTGTAATTGTTCGCTTAATCCATGTGTTGGGATTTATGATTTTTAAAACCTCCTCCTCTTTACAATATTTAATCCAAAGAGATGACCGCGCCGGGTCTTCAATAAGACTCAATACCTGATTCAAAGGTGCATTCGCAATTGTTATAGCTCTAAAACTATCTACATCCGAGAGAGCCGTTTTTTTTGTTTGAACCTCTATCTCATCTTTATTCAGTCTAACAATCCACTCATTTGCATTTAAAACAAAAGTGATTGTAAAAAATAAAAACAGTGCTTTCATACTATTAGAATGCAAAATTGATGCTAAGATAAGGTTCTTTCAAGGAGGATGTTATTGTTTTAATATCTATAGAGGAGTTTGTTTGCGGTATTTGCTCGGTTCCCGTTGATTCTATATTGAGCCAAAGGTAGCGGTATCCGGCTTCTAGGGATAATTTATAATCACTCTCTTTATACACATCCACAATAATTCCGGCTTGTCCTCCAACCCCTGGAGTAGGCGAAGAGCTCATGCCCTCCGGTTTAGCTCCGGCTAGAGTAACGGCTGCTCCTGCAAAAAAAGAGAGTACCTTCATAACTTCTATATTGTAGATGTAATCCGCGTTTGCCGTCACCATCCAGCCGTCAACATTTTTATCCGCAAGGTCATTTTTATCTTTATCGTGTTTAAATTGATCGTAATCTGCGTAAACTCTCCAAGAATCATACAATTTGCCCGCTCTCACACCATAAAGAGTATGGGATGTATTTACATTTTTATCAATTGGTTGCAAACTAAGAACATAGGCAGCGATTTGGTCATTCGGAGTCAAGGTTCTTGTAGTATGAGCCTCAAAACTATTCGTATGAGTAACACTCACAAACCAGCTATCCTGAGCCGATAAACTACTAACTAAAACAAGGGGAAGTAAAACTTTTTTTGCAAATCTCATAGGGTTGAGTCCTTTGTTAAACCCAAACTATGGAGTAGGAAATTAGAAATATCTACTGCATAATTTGGGTTAAAATAATATTTGCAGTATTGTAGAGGCTGTTTATCATCGGTTTGTCATTAAATGAAATAATTTTTATTCATTAGTTTCTAGCTCCCAAGCTCCAGAGACAGTGAAAGAACTCTTTTTCTTTTGAACCGATGGCTTGCCTTTGATGTGAGAATGCTTGGAAATTGCTATTTTCAGGACATCACATAAGCGAAGGCAAGCCATCGCTTCCGAAAAATCTGTTAGAAATTTTAGTTTTTGAAGTTCTTTCACAGTCTCTGGAGCTTGGGAGTTTATATCGCAGGTTGTAGTTCTTGTATGCATTCTCATCGAATGATGATAGGAACTTTCAAGTATCTTCAATAATTTCATCATGATTTTCAAAAATAAATGGCAAAAGTTTTACATAATTTTCTGCTATTTCTTTGTGTCCATGATGACTTTACTCTGTTCTAGCACTTCTCTCTCAAACTTTCACTATGTTTTTCTCATTTGTTCAATTTATTTATATTTCTGTATAATCATCTCAATTACAGACAGGAGGGTTGATATGATAGATATTGAAGTTTTAAAACATGAGATTGTTGAAAAACTTAAACCTCTTGACTTGGATAAAATAATCTTATTTGGCTCTTATGCTTATGGCACGCCTAATGAAGATAGTGATATTGATTTATATGTTGTAACTAAGGATGAGTTTATTCCTCAGAGTTTTA
>JAUSKV010000228.1 GCA_030646745.1 Sulfurimonas sp.
TTACAAAAAGTTTGACGCGGCTTATGAGTTTTGCAAAATTCACTATTCCCTCTTTTGAGATGTAGAAGATAACTTTTTCATTGCCAAACCTCTTTTTCATCACATCACACAGAGCCGTTTCATCGGGTCCAAAAGTAAGGACTACTTGATATTTTCCGTTGGCTAGAACTTCACGGATTAAAATTTCATACTCGTCCAAACTCCAATTGGCATCGCTGCTTCCGCCAAAACCTACATGAAAGGCTACCACTTCTTTTGATATGTGATACTCTTGAGTAAAATTTTCATACACCTCTTTTGCATCCATAAACTCCAAAAGCGGTTTTTTGTACTCCAAATTTATCTCAGGAAAGAGTGTTTTCGTAAGCTCCAAGTTATACTCAAACTCCGCCATTTTCACTTCGCTTCTTCGCTGCGAAACTCTGTGTGTGTAGAAAATTTGAGCTATTTTTGTCGCAGGCGCTATACGCTTTGGAATGCGTGCTAAAAACTGAGCAAGAGCTACTCTTGTGTTTGAAAAAAGAGTTATTGAAGCGTCTATTTTTGCAGCTCTTAATTTTGCTGCCAACCCAAAAACAGAGCTTTTACCCTCATCCACCAGCACCTCATCAATAAACGCACACCCAAGGGCTAACTCCCTATTTAAAGGAGCAACGAGAGCTATAATTCTGTTTTGAGGATTGTGCTGTTTTAAAACATAAATTGCAGGAAGAGCCGTTATAAAATCACCCAATTTATCAGTACGAACTACTAAAATATTCAATCTTTTCTCACTCACATGTAAGAAGCAAACTTCGGCTTGCCGTTTTTTGTAAAGCCGAAATATTTAAACGAAACCATCTCCCCTATTTTTGGAGGATTCGCTCTTATTGCATTACTCAATCCGCTTCCTATAAAAAACTGCGTGCCGTCTTCAAGTTCCACTTGCAAACTTCCCATCATTCCCGTGAATTTGCCGCTTCCGTTTTTATATCCGATGACTTTTGCTTCCATGTCCTCTGCAAGTTTGACTTTTAAAACCGAGTCGCTTCTGCCCTCAAAATAAGCTTTTGAGCCATCTTTTATGACAACACCCTCGCCGCCATGTGTTATAACGCTCTGAAAATAGTTATCTAACTCTTTTTTATCTTTACAAATTTTTTGCTCAATTATTGCAACATGTATAAGTTTCTGCTCTTGTATATATTTTTGAACCTGTTCGAGTCTTTTACTAAAATTTCCCTCGGCATGCGGAGCTTCAAATATCATATATTTTATTTTGCTCCACTCCGGTTTTGGCGTTTTATCCATCACAATGGACTGAATATTTTCAAAATCTCCTCTTTTCGTCCAAAGTTCCCCGTCAAGCTCAAAGGGTGGAAGCTTTTGCGTAAACCAATCCGGGGCATTTATAGCTTGACCCTGTCTTGAGAGAAGCTTTTTGCCATCCCAATAAGCGCGAACACCATCAAGTTTTTCCGACATCATCCAGCCCGAGATATTCTGGTCACTGTATATTTCTGCTTTTTGCAGAGTCAATGCACTGAGATTCAGTACAAATAAAAGTGCGACTGCAAAAAACTTCAACATCTTAATTTACGCCGATTTGAAAGTACTCAAACCCATATTTCGCCATCTTCTCTTTGTTGAACTGGTTTCTTCCATCAAAAAAGACCGGATTTTTGAGCAATTTCTTCATCTCTTCAAAATCAGGACTTCTAAACTCCTGCCACTCAGTCACTAAAATAAGTGCGTCTGCGTCTTTGAGAGCCTCATATTTGCTCTGGACATAAGAGACTTTTTCATTGCCGACAAGATAGTGTGTTTGTGCCTCATGTATCGCTTTTGGGTCATATGCTACCACTTTTGCGCCTCTTGAAGTAAGCTCATTTATGATAGTTATTGAGCTGGCTTCACGCATGTCATCCGTCTCAGGTTTAAAACTCAGTCCCCAAACTGCAAATGTTTTGCCACTTAAATCCTCTCCAAACTTAGTAATTACTTTATTGGAAATTACATATTTTTGTGCATAATTTACAGCTTCAACAGCATCCAAAATTCTTGGGTTATATCCAAAATCTTTTGCCGTTTTTGCGAGAGCCTGAACATCTTTTGGAAAACAGCTTCCGCCATATCCACACCCTGGATAGATAAAACTGTAGCCGATTCTGCTGTCGCTTCCTATCCCGTTTCTCACCTTGTTTATGTCCGCTCCGACTCTTTCACAAATCTGGCTCATCTCGTTCATAAAACTGATTTTTGTTGCAAGCATCGCGTTTGCAGCATACTTTGTCATCTCAGCCGATTTAATATCCATTGCAATAAACCTGTCATGATGCTTCATAAACGGGGCATAAAGTTCGCGCATAATTTCCATCGCCATCTCGCTATCAGCACCGATTACCACGCGGTCAGGATGCAAAAAGTCGTTGATTGCTGCACCCTCTTTTAAAAACTCCGGGTTTGAGACAACGGAAAACTCTATTGATTTACCTCTTCTGTCAAGTTCGACTTGGATAGTTGCTCTTACTTTGTCGGCAGTTCCAACCGGAACAGTCGATTTGTCAACAACGACAAGATAATCTTCCATCGCCTCGCCGATGCTTTTTGCAACCGCCAACACATAACGCAAATCTGCACTCCCGTCTTCGCCCATCGGCGTTCCGACAGCTATAAAAACTATTTTTGAACTTTTTATTGCACTGCTGCCATCAGTTGAGAAATTAAGTGTTTTATTTTTATAGTTCTCTAAAGTCATATCCTCTAAACCCGGCTCATAAATGGGGATAATTCCTTGTTTTAAATTTTCTATTTTTTTCTCATCTATATCTACACAGGTTACTTTGTTTCCCATCTGAGCAAAGCAAACCCCGCTTACAAGCCCTACATAGCCCGTGCCGATTACTGATATTTTCATTAATAGTATCCTGAAATAATTTGTTTTATAGATTTTATCTTAAAAAAGATATAATCGCACTTATGAAAAAACCGTACCAGTGGGATAATTTCTCAGATCAGCCCTATCAACTTAAAGATAAAAACTACAAAAAACAGATGAAAAAAAAAGCACTTTTCTCTCATTTAAAAACTTTTTTTATAGCCCTTTTTATACTCCCTTTCTCACTTATGATGATGCCTTTTGCCAGAAGAAAACATGTAGAGTCAAACACATTTTTTTGTATCGGAGTGGATTATGAAAGAGAGCCTGCGCTCACTCTGGAGCTTTTAGAAGAGCTTGAGGTGGAGAGAGTAATGCTGCGTTTTAAACTCTGGGAGATGGAGAAACTTCCTATTTTAAAAGAGTTTATTTTGACTTGTGCCCGAGCAAAGCGACAAATGCCCTTGGGGTATAAAGATAAAAAAACAACTCTAAAAATCATGCAAGACAGAGAACATGTAGAAGATTTAGAACTGCTGCAAAAAGATTTACGCACGATTTTTACAGTACTGAACGGACTTGTAGAGATGTATGAAATCGGCTCTACGGTAAACCGTTCCAAATGGGGATTTTTTAGCGTGGATGAGTACAACCGTTTTTATAAAACTGCGTATGATTTAAAAATAGCAGAGTTTCCAGAAGCTAAGCTCATCGGAAGCGGAGTCATAGATTTTGAGTACCACTTCACGGCGCACACTCTTTTTAATCTCTTCAGATACCGTTATGACGGAATCTCTGCACTTCTCTATGTCGATAGACGAGGTGCGCCTGAGAACAGACAAATGGGCTTTGATTTATCAAACAAAATCGCACTTTTGAGCAGCATGGTTTGGCTTAGTCCAAAGAGCGCGAACGAACTTCACATCACGGAGACAAATTGGCCCATTTCAAAGACCGCTCCATACGCGCCCACAAGCGAACATGAGTGTGTGGATGAGGAGAGTTATGCCAATTTTATGCTTCGTTACTACCTTTTAGCTTTTGCGTCACAGAGTGTTAATTCTGTTTCATGGCATCAGCTCATCGCCGCAGGATATGGGCTGATTGACAACCGTGAGGGCATAAAAAAACGCTCCGCTTTTTTTGTCTATAAAACCATGGTAAAAAATCTGAAGAATGCCAAATTCTTAAACATAAAGATAAAAAATGGTTACTCTATTTTACAATGCTTAGTGGATACTCAAATAGTTGAAATTCACTGGTCTCTCCAACCCACAACCATCAAAAATGAGGCATTTTTTGAAGTTTATTCAAAAGATGGTCAATTAATAGAAAAGGAAACGCTCGAAGTTGGCGCTTCACCTCTGTATATTTACACAAAAGACGCGGTATAATTGCGCCCATGAATACAAAATACCTAAACATTAAACTCTACTTCTGGCTCCTTTTTTTAGCTTCTTCTCTGTTATTTATCTTTTTTCCTCAGATAGATTTGTACATTTCAGGACTTTTTTATGATGGCAAAGGTTTTCCGGCAAACGGCACATGGATGGAAGGAATATTATACTACTCGGTGCAACCACTTATTATCGCCTTTGCACTCTCCACTTTAGCCCTCTTTGCCTACAATTTTTTCACAAAGAAGAGTGTTTTAAATGTAAACGCAAAAGTTGTTTTATATCTGCTTTTAGTTTTAGGAGTTGCTCCCGGCTTAATCGTAAATGTCACACTCAAGGATAATTGGG
>JAUSKV010000233.1 GCA_030646745.1 Sulfurimonas sp.
TGGCTTCAGGAACAATAATAGCTTCTATATCGTCGCCAAAACTCTCAAAATATTTGATATTGTGTTTTGCATTCGCATCCACCGTATCAAAATCGCCTGTAAAATAGGCAGGTGCTCCGCAGCATTTTTGGTCTTTTGCTAAGAAGGCGTCAATCTCCAACGCCTTTAATATCTCCAAAAGTGAGTTTCCGATTTCAACATAGTTGTAATTGCCTAAACACCCTATAAAAACTGCTACCTTTCTTTTTCCGCCGTTGTTTATATTTTCTTCATGTGAATTTAAAAATGAAGTTTTTCTAAGGCTCGGAAGGAGTCTATCCGTCTTGAGTATCGGGAGATTAAAACGGCTATTCATTGAATCTATCTCATGCTTAATTTTAAATCCACAAGTCTGGAATGTCCAACCTAATTTAAAAGCTATATCGTTTAACCATCTGTGGCGAAGAAGCAAAAAGAAGGCTCTTTTATACCAAGCGATGCCGAATTTTTTAGCGATGTCAGAGCGAACTTGTTCGATTATCATGTCAGTAGGAAGTGCTTTTGGGCAAACTTCTACACAGTTGGTACATAAAAAACAGCTCTCAAAAATATCTTTTACGTTTTTATCTAACTCTAATTTGCCTTGATGATATGCCCCTAAAAGGTCTATAAAGCCCCTTGGAGAGGTAACTTCATCAGCATTTACATTGTGAATAGTACAAACCGGAATACATTTTCCACACTTTATACACTCATCTGAGATAGCACTAAAATCAAAAATATTCTCATTTGCCATGTTTAGACCGTTTTAGAAAATGTTTTTGAGTTTTGTGAATGTTTCTTCATATACGCATCAAAAGGCATTGCAATGTTTCTTATAAGCAGCGTTCCTGTCTCGGAACACTCGATATGATTTTCATCCATTTTTAAAAGTGCATCATCCTCAAAAGGTTTCAAAGCTTCGATTGCATCCGCAAAATAGGTTTTAAATTCTATATTAAATAATTTCTCAAATCTTTTTATATCCAGCTTGAAGTTGCTCATAAGCTCCATGATTACGAACTGACGGATTTGGTCGTCCACAGTTAAAACTACACCTCTCTCAAAAGGAAGTTTTCCTGCATCAATTGCCTCTTCATATTCATTCATATCTTTAAAGTTTTGGTTATAACTGTCCACACCCTCACCGATAGAAGTAAGTCCGACTCCGATTAAATCTGCTCCGCCTTTTGTTGTATAGCCTTGAAAATTTCTGTGAAGTTCACCCTTTTCTATGGCTTTAAAGAGCTCATCTTCCGGCTTTGCAAAGTGATCCATGCCTATCATTTTATAGCCATGAGAAGTTAAAAAATCTATAGTAAACTGCATAATGCTGAGCTTCTCATCAGGAAGAGGAAGCGTTGTTTCATCGATTTTACGCATCGTTTTTTTAAGCCAAGGAACATGCGCATAATTAAAAACTGCAAATCTATCAGGATTGAGGCTTAAAGCAAGGGAAAGTGTCTCTTTGAAAGTTTCTAGTGTTTGGTGCGGTAAGCCGTAAATCAGGTCAACATTCACTGAGTGCATATTGTATTTTCGAGCCAAATCCATTGCATCTTTTGTCATTCCATAAGGCTGAACGCGATGCACTGCAAGCTGAACTTTTTCATTAAAATCTTGAATACCAAAACTTACACGGTTAAACCCTGCCTCACTCATAACTTTCATCTGCTCTTCATTGATATGACGAGGGTCAATCTCACAGCTAATCTCGGCATCTTTTACAAAATTTGGAAAATAGGATTTAATCTCTTCTATAATCTCTTTTAACTGCGGTGCTGAGAAAAAAGTCGGAGTCCCGCCGCCAAAGTGCATCTGAATCACTTCACGGTTACAGTTCAAATGTTTAGATAAAATTTTTAGCTCTCTTTTGAGATACTCCATGTAACGAACCATTTTGTCATCTTTTGAGGTAAAAACAACATTACATCCACAGAAGTAACAGGCATTACGACAAAAAGGGAGGTGAAAATAGAGACTTAACGGACGAGCCGAGTCTTGCGACTCCAGTTTTTTAATATAGGTGTCATACTCGTAACTGTCGCTAAATTCGAGTGCTGTCGGATAACTTGTATAGCGAGGGCCGGGTTTAGAATACTTTGTAAATTTTGCAAAATCTAACATTTTTAATCCAATATTTTATAATTTAAGTTATATAAATCTCGAAAAATTCATTTTACTAAAGAAACATTTTCGCTACACGAAAAGCGATTCTCTTGTTTTCATAACTTTAGGGGGATGCAAGGGACAATTTGTCCCTGCCACCTAAACGAACGCGTTCGCTTAGGTGCGTAACATCAGGTGTCATTATCTCTAAAAAGTGTTGAAAGAGTTATAAAACTATTTTTCAAACTCTCCGGCTAATCTCTGATAAATCTCTGAGTGTTCTAACAACTCTTTGTGATTTCCGCATGCCACGATTGCTCCGCCTTGCATAACTAGGATTTTATCGGCATGTTCTATGGTACTGAGTCTGTGTGCTATTGTAATTGTTATTTTGTCTTTCGTATATTCATTCAATGATTTTTGAATTCTTTTTTCACTCTCGTTATCGAGGGCAGAAGTGGCTTCATCAAAGAGCAGAAGTGAAGAGTGTTTGTAAATCGCCCTTGCAATTGCTACTCTTTGTCTCTGTCCGCCTGAGAGATTTGCTCCGAACTCCTCCATTTTTGTATAAATCCCATTGGAGAGTGCCTCTACAAATTTTGAAGCATCTGCAAGTCTTAAAGCCTCATAAACTCTCTGCTCATTTATCTCTTGTCCATACGCAACATTTGCTGCCAAAGTGTCTTGAAATATGTAAATTCTTTGGGTTACCAAAGAAATATGATGTTTTAATGAGATTTGATTCAACTCTTTTATGTTTGTTTTGTTGATAAAAACCTCTCCGCTGTCAGGGTCATAAAAACGAAGAATCATATTTATAAAGGTACTCTTTCCTCCGCCGCTATCGCCTACAAGTGCAATATTCTCACCTTTGTTTATTTCAATACTTACATTGTTTAAAGCATACGCATCAAGGTATTTGAGTGTTACATTTTTGAACTCTACATGCACAATATTTTCTTCTAAAAGCTTAGCACCGTCAACAATTCTGCTTTTGGTATCTAAAACTTCAAAAACTCTCTCACTCGCAGCCACCGCATCTTGGATTTTTGAGTAAATCGAGCCGATGCGGCGAACCGGCTGAAAAACAAGCCCGACAGCGGTTAAGAAAGCGGTAAATTCGCCGACACTCATTTTGCCTTCGTACACCTCTTGTCCGCCTACAAAAATCACCGCTGCAAGTCCTGCCGCCCCTACTATCTCCATCAAAGGAGAAACAATTTCGCCTACATAAACAGACTTCATATTTATCTTAAAGAAGTCCCAATTTTGCGTGCTGAATCGCTCAACCTCATACTTTTCAGTCGCATTTGCTTTTATGATTTCGCTGTTGTTAAAAACCTCAGTCAGTCTTGTCACAACATCCGCATTTTTCGCCTGTGAACGGTGGGAATATTTTTTGAGTTTTTTTGCTATCAGAATAAGCGGATAAATAATAAGAGGGACGACGATAAGAGAGTAAAACGCAAGCATTGGATTGAGGTAAATCACATATCCCACAAGTGCGACAACAGTCAAACTCTCACGAAAAAGCTCAGGGAGCATGTTTGAGACAAAATATTGTATGCGGTTTATATCGTTTGTAACGCGGGAGATAAGCTCTCCACTTCTGTTCAAATAGAGAAATGTCATGTCAAGAGAGATAATTTTTTCTAAAAGCATCTCACGAAATCGTGTCACAATATGCTGACCTATGTAGTTCATGTAAACCGATTGAACATAGCGCCCGAGTGATTTTAAAAAGTAGATTGCAACCAAACCAAAAGGGATAAAATAGAGCATCTCCTCTTTTTTGGCAATAAACATGTCATCCATAAGAGGCTTCATAATGTGAGCGGTTGCGGTAGTTGCACCGACTGTTAAGAGTATTCCGCCCAAAACCAGTACATATTCCAGTTTATACTCTTTTATAAACGGCCAATATCTTTTAAAAATTGTTTTCAAATATATCCCTAGTTTTTACTTTTTTTGTGATTTTATCAAATATTCTGTTACTGCGAGCGTTGCTTTATACTGCTCTTGACACTTCTTTTGCTCATCTGTAAAGGCTTTCCCCTCTTTAAAACCGCCCTCTTTTGCGATAATTACGCCTGCATCATTAAAGCCGCAGTGAACTCTGTTTTTGTCTAAAAGGTTTGTGCCGATAGCCGTGTACTCTTTTTCATCCAGAGTCAAATTATAGAGTGTCGGAAAAATATCTTTGTGCGATGAAGACAGAGTTGTATCAATCGCCTCTTTTGGTTTCAAATAAGGCGGCAAATAAATATAAAACGGGATTTTTTTGGTTTGCGTGTAGTAATCATCGTATTTCATTATCCCCTCTATCGTGTTGTTATCGGCCGTAAATGCCACAACAGATTTTTTTGAGAGTTCTGAGTTTTTCACTCTGTCCAAAAACGCACCCGCCATGTCAAGGGCATAGGCATAATCTTTAAACCTGAGTTTTGCAAGCTCCATGTCACCTGTTATATGCTCTTTGAGGTTCTGTGAAATCTCCAAAGAGTTTGATTTGTAATCGCTTGGGATGGTGTATGGCGGGTGATTATTTGTAGTTAAAACAAAAATAAATTGAGGTTTAGTGGCATGATTTAATTTTTCAAACACATAATTGTACAGATGTTCATCAAAGACTCCCCAGTCATGCGAAATCGACTGAGCGTCTCTGCCGATACTTGTAGCAATAGCAGCTCTTCCCTCCACATGTTCAAACCCTTGACGCGATAGAAAACTGCCCACACCCCTCCAAGAAAGATCACCGCCATAGACAAATGTGGTTTCATAGCCGGCATCTTGATACACCTTTGCACTCGCCTGCTTAAATGAGGTGTTGAGATACTCGCTTTGAGCGAATGAAGTTGAGTCCGGTCGCGCCGTGATATTTAAAAGCAGAGGCTCAAGAGAGACTATTGTACCGTTGGAGCTTGAGATAAAATTAGTAAAAAGAGTATCCTCTTTAAAATGCTTTTGCAATCTTCCTAAGATGTTAAAATTCTCACTCTGGTAATCCAAAATAGGCGTTCCAAAACTCTCAACCATGACAACAACAACATTTGGATTTTTCTCTTTTGCAGCTTCGTTGTGAGAAGATTTATATCTAATATTACTCAATAAATCCTCTCTATTGATATTCTCATTCTGCATGTGAATCTCAAAAGCTTTGTCGATTTTGCCTTGGTAACCTGCCATTTTTATTAAATCATAGTTTCCTGATTTACTCTTTGCGTACTGCTCATAGGAGTTGAGCATTGCGTAACATGCGGTTTGTGGAAGCTTATTTATAAATGGGTCGCGACTCACATCCGGAATATCTTTTGCCAAAGGAAAAAGCCCGACAGAGCCTCTTCCTAAAAGTACAACAACCGCTATTACGGTTATAAAGAAGAGTGCTTGTTTAGGTAGGTTCCATAGAGCAGCGAATTTTTTTTGCTCCTTCAATATTTTAAAGATAATAAAATAAAAGAGTGAGAAAAAAAGAAAAATCCCAACTCCGACAAGAGGAATATTATAGTTGGCAAATGCTGTTTTTACAAGCGCCTCCGTGTCGTCATCCGCAACACCAAATATCATAAGGGTTGAATGTTCTGCGAAGTATGAGAAGTAGGTCAAATCTGCAAATGTAATAAGAAAAAGAAGCGTCAAGAAGAGCACAAAATAGGCTCTGAAAAAGTTATAAAGATATTTTTGCAAAAACTTTAAATTTAAAAGCCAGACAAGAAAAACCAAAAGAACGGCAGGTGCAAAAACATAGGCGAGGATACTCGCATCAAGCCTCAACCCTAGCAAAAAGGTGTTAAAAAGCTCTAAAGTTGTAAAAGAAGAAGATGCGCCGTAGCTCAAAAAAAGATAGAGGCGTGAAACCAACATGAAAACTAAAAGAACCAAAAAGAGCTTTAAAAACGAGAAAAGCAGATTTAGAAAAAATGGGAAATGATTATTTGTCGGCATTCGGAATTATACTACTATTAATCATTAATTTAGTAGAATCACAGACTTTTATTTAAAAATAGGAACAGCATGAAAAAACGAATTTTGGTAACGGGTGGCGCAGGTTTTTTGGGCTCTCATCTGTGTGAAAGACTACTGAATGAGGGCAACGAAGTCATCTGTTTGGACAACTTTTTTACGGGCGACAAAAAAAATATTGAACATCTTTTAAATAACAACTACTTTGAGCTTATTCGCCATGATGTCACTTTTCCTATCTCGCTTGAAGTGGATGAGATTTATAACCTTGCATGTCCGGCTTCTCCTCCGCACTACCAGTTTGACCCTGTTCAAACCACTAAAACATCGGTAATCGGTGCTATAAATATGCTCGATTTAGCTAAAAAGTGTAAGGCAAAAATTCTTCAAGCTAGCACAAGTGAAGTGTATGGCGACCCGGAGGTTCACCCGCAGCCTGAGAGTTACAGAGGTTCGGTAAGTACAACCGGAATAAGAGCTTGCTATGACGAGGGAAAAAGATGTGCAGAGACACTCTTTTTTGATTACTATCGCCAGTACGGAGTGAAGATAAAAGTGATGCGGATCTTCAACACCTATGGACCCAACATGAACCCGTATGACGGAAGAGTTGTAAGCAACTTCATAGTCCAAGCCCTCAAAGGCGAAGATATAACCATGTACGGAGACGGCACACAAAGCAGAAGCTTCTGTTATGTGGATGACCTGATTGAGGGCATGATAAAACTTATGAACTCTAAAGATGAGTTTACGGGTCCGGTAAACATAGGGAATCCTGTAGAATTTACTATGCTTGAACTGGCAGAAAAGGTGATAAATTTAACCGGGAGCAAAAGCAAAATGATTTTTCAACCCCTACCGCAAGATGACCCGCTTCAAAGACAACCAATTATTGATTTAGCAAAAAAAGAGCTAGGCTGGGAGCCGCATGTGAAGCTTGAAGACGGATTGAAAAAAAGTATTGAGTATTTTAAAAGTATTATATGAATAGCTTAATGAGTATAAAAGATAGAATAAATTTTGAAAAATTTTATCTTTATGCAACGCTTTTTTTTGCTTTTACTCTGCCGCTCTCAAGAACTGCCGTAAGTTTTTTCATTCTGCTACTGCCGATAGTTTTTATACTTGAAGGTAACTTTAAAAGTAAGTTTAAACTTATCTGGAATAATAAACCTTTACAAGCAATAGTGCTCTTCTTAGCTTTCAATCTCTTATCACTGCTCTGGAGTGAGGATTACAGCGATGCACAAAATGTTGTAAGACTTTACGGATATTGGTTAGTCATATTTACCCTCGCTCTGTCGATACATAAAAATGATATTCAGAAAATAATTACCTTCTTTTTATATGGAATGCTTTTAAGCGAACTGATTGCCTATGGCGTCTTTTTCGAACTATGGAGCTTCAAACATGCCACAATAAATAACCCAAGCCCCTTTATGTTCTGGATAGATTACAGTGTTTTTACTGCCTTTACATCTATACTTTTGCTAAGCCGCCTCTTTTCAAATAACTACCTTAAAAAAGAAAAATTCCTCATGTTTCTCTTTTTTCTCTCAACCACCGGAAACCTTTTTTTAGGATTGGGAAGAACAGGTCAAGTTGCACTTATTGTGGCTATTGTTGTCATGATTATTCTCTATCTTAAAATCAATTTCAAATCCATTCTCATAACTCTAGCGCTTCTCTTAAGTATCTACGGTGCAGGATTTATTCTAAGCGATACATTCAAAACAAGAGTAAACAGCGCCGTACATGATATAGAAAATATTAAAAACAGCAATTATGACTCTTCGTGGGGAATTCGAGTTGTTTATTGGATGATAACCTACGACATACTCAAAGAGAATCCATTATTTGGCGTAGGAATAGGAGATTACGAACAGACCATTCAACTTTTTTTAGAAAAAAAGAGCTATCCAATTTCAGAAGCAACAAAAGATTTTATTGCTAAGAGCCATGCACACAATCAATTTTTAATGATACTCATTCAAACCGGGTTTATCGGATTGCTTTTAATGCTCAATATTATTTATCAACTCCTCGCCATGAGAATCAAAGATGATGCACTCAAAAAATTATCTCTGCTTTTTTTGACCATCTATTTTGTAAGTTCGATGGCTGAACCGTTATGGCTGAAACAATTCACACTAGCACTCTTTGTTCTGTTCGTGGGCATTTTTGTAGCTGCGAATCAGACTAAAATTTATCCTGCCAAGTAATATTCTCTTTAACTACTTTGGCTGGATTTCCAACTGCCACTGATTCTTTAGGTATGTTTTTTACAACAGTTGAATTAATCCCCACAACAGACCCGCTGCCTATTGTAACCCCTTTTAATATTGTCACATTATCAGCAATCCAGACATCATCTTCAATGGTGATATTTTTTGCTTCATTTATTCTGATTCCATCTTTATAGATAGGATGTCCATCGGATGTCATAATTTTTACATTTCTAGAGAATCCACAGCGCTCCCCAATCGTAAGAGAAATATTTTGCTCTCTTGCACTTATATAACTTCCTCTTCCAATCACACTGCCTGAACCTACTGTTATGCTGCAATTATTACCGATGATTTGGATAAAAACATCTCTCAATCTTATATCGTCACCAAATCTTAAACTATTGTTTTTACCGCTTATAAGCACTTTACAGCCACTCATTTTAAAATTTTTACCTATTGAAATATTACCGGTTTTGTCAACTTTTATTTTATTTCTAAGTCGATGCATTATATTAAATTTCATGTAACTCCTTGTCAAGACCATCTCTGCAAAAAAACGCATTTGTTGCTTGGCGCATTCGCATCAGTTCACTATTTCTTTTATGTGCCTCTCTTCTATCGTTTCTTGTATGATTCAGATGGATAAGATTTGCCGCATATTTGCAGGACTTGTTTTTTACTCCAACGGCATTTAAGCGCCACTCGACATCGACATCATCGGCTATATCTCCACTGGGGTAGGATTCATCAAATCCATTAATCGCCAAAAAATCACTCTTAAAAAGTGAAAAATTACACCCCACCATTCGAGATTTTCTGTCCAAATATCGAATGATAAATCTGTAAAAAAAAGTTTTTGGAAACAGATAGAGACCCTGTTCAACATGTCTTGACTTATCTTTTTTAAATTTTGACCAGAAAGAGAAAAAACTCTGCTCAATTTGAGCAACAGAAATTTTCTTCTCTCGAAGCTGCTGCGATAATTCGTCTCCCGTGTTTACCCGTCTGCCGCATAAAACCCTCTTCTCTTCACTCAAGGCGACATGCGACGCAACAAAAGTAGAGTATGGCAGGCAATCGCCGTCGAAAAAAACAAGATACTCTCCGGAAGAGAGTTTGACAGCACCGTTGACCGCTTTTGCTTTTCTCCAACCTTTATCTTCATGTGAAAAATGTTTTATCTCATAACCGGAACTATAATTTTCTAAAAAATGCTTGACTTCCAGAGATGCATCATCTTCAGCCACTACTACTTCAAAATTTTTATAGGTCTGAAGCTTCAGAGCATCCAGTATAAGTTCTAAAGCTTGAACATCCTTATATGTAGGAATAATTACAGAGACAAACATCAAAATGCACTTTTAAAAATTTCAGCCAATTTCACAAACTGCAGCTCATTTGAAAACATCTCTTGGCACTTCTTTTGACCGGCTTTTGAAATGCTCTCCAACAGTTCACTATTGTTAATAAGTTTCTCAACTCCGCATGCCAAGCTCTCAAAGTTTTGTGCTTCAAAAAGTAGCCCTGTCCTTTCATCCTCTATAATCTCAACAACACCGCCGCTGTTTGAACCTATTACTGCTGTACCAACTTGCATCGCTTCAATTAAAACCAGCCCGAATGTCTCTCTTTTTGAAGCCAAAACAACTGCATCGCAAATCTGATAAAAGTGGTGTGGATTTTTCATAAAACCTAAAAAGTGGATATTATTTTCTAAATTTCTATCTTTTATCTCTTTTTTTAACGCATCAAGATAGGACTCTTTCATGGCATGTCCCACAAAATAAGCATTAACATGGAGACCTTTTTTTACCAAAAAATCAACGGCTTTTATAAGCAGCCGCTGCCCTTTTGCTTCATTGATGCGTCCTACCATCCCGAGGTTAAAACTCTCATTTCTAAAATCCAAGCTCTTTTTTAAGGCTTCTGCTTCATCATTACTCAACATCTCAGGCTTATCAGAACCCATGTACAGAACTTCAATTTTTGGTCTGATATCATGCGGGATGAATCTCTCCAACTGCTCTTTCACTTGGTAAGTCACGGGCAGCATCAGGTCGATATTTTTATACATCCATCTATGATAAAAATCATTCTTAAACCTTGTCATAGTCATATTTCTTGTTTGAACTATTTTTGGTTTTGATTTGCTGAGCATTTTTGCCAAAACTACAAATGGAATATCTTTTGTCCAATGCATGTGAATAATCTCCACATGCATACTGTCTATAATCTTTGCAAGTTCTTTAACCGCACCAAACATAAAAAGATTATTATTCTTTTTAATTTTTATGTATTTGTGATTTTCATCGTAATACTGCTCTAATTTTGAGTTTGCATTGATAATACTTATAACATTAAACTCATCTTTGAGAGCCTTTGCCGCCCGCATCATGTAGAGTTCAAGCCCGCCCAAATCAGGCGACATGCAGAGTTCTAATATTGTTTTTTTACTACCGGAATCATTGAGTGATTCTCTATGCTGCTCTTTAGAATTTATCATTTTCTTGCATCTCCAATATCAAAGCGTATTTCATATAGGAACTAAAAGCTGAAATTATTGCCACATTCCACCCATTTACCCCATGGAATGCTCCGCCTTTTAAAACCAAAGCCTTAAACAAAGCCCCGACTCCATGCGCAAACGGGTCGAATTTTGAAGCTATTTTACCCTCTGCATGTGCAATTTTAGCACCTCTGGTTATAAACTTGTGGCTTGTTTTTATCATCTCGCCATAATCCGCATAGGAGTAGTGCAACATGTCGGCTTCAAGTGCTTTTACATTTTTTGTCTCAACTCTCGCATGTCCGCCTGCAGTTGTAAATCCGCATGCTGAGCTTTTGTAGAGCCTTGTCACACGATCCGGATACCAGAGTTTTATAAAAGCTTTGCCCACATAAGTTTTTCTTGCAAACGAAAAAGCATCGTAAGTCGTACTCTCTAAATTTAAATTTTTTATGGCTTCTATTGCGTTAGAATCGAGTCTTTCATCGGCATCAATGCTTAAAACCCACTCATTCTTGGCATACGCAACGCCAAAAGCTTTTTGTGAACCATCCCCTAAATAGGCTTGTTTGATGACTTTCGCACCCAAAGACTCTGCAATCTCACAGGTTCTATCCGTGCTGAGAGAATCAACCACGACAACTTCATCACACACTTCCTGTACCGATTTTATAGCCGCTTCAATGTTCTTTTCTTCATTAAGTGTTATAATGTTCGCCGTTATATTTTTTTTCATAAAAATCCTAAAATTATTGGCAAAATTTTATCTAAATATCAATTATACGCAACTAAAGGCTTTCTTTGTCATACAAATACACACTGAACCCAAAATACAAAAACTTTGAAAACAATCTGCTTAACATCAAAGAAATTTTTAAAACCTCTGACGAAAGCATCCATAAAGCTAGAAATGAGCTTAAAATCATTGAACTCAATGGCATAAAATGTGTAGTGAAATCATTTAAAGTTGCGCATGTCGTAAATAGAGTTGCTTACTCTTTTTTTCGTAGTGGCAAAGCTAAAAAATCCTACATCAATGCCGTAAAATTGAACGAGCTTGGAGTAAATACGCCTGAAGCTGTGGGAGTTATAGAGTTTTTCAGTTCCGGACTTTTGGCAGAGAGCTACTTTATCTCTGTTTATGAGCCGTATGATTTTACAATCAGAGAGGTATTTCACCATAAAGTAAGCACTT
>JAUSKV010000240.1 GCA_030646745.1 Sulfurimonas sp.
AGTTTGATAAACATACTCTTTCGTATCTTTAAATATAAGGAGTAGATTATGATGTATGATTTTGGACCCCATGGATTTGGAATGTGGATTGGTTGGTTTATACCTGTTTTAATTATTTTTATAATTTTCTACATGTTTCAAAATAAGGATGATAATTTATCGGCTAAAGATATACTTGACAAGAGATATGCAAACGGTGAGATTGATGATGAAGAGTACAAAAAAAAGAGAGATGCTATAAAATAGGAGCTGCATTATGAGTAAAGATGAAAAAATAAACTGTAAAGACAACACTTGCAGTATCGGGCAAAATTTTTACACTTGTCCCATGAATCCGGAAATTCACCAAGAATATCCCGGAACCTGCCCAAAATGTGGAATGGCTCTTGAACCTGTGAGTGTAGAGACTACTGAGGAGAATGATGAACTTCACGATATGAGCCTCCGTTTTTGGATAAGTGCGATTGTGTCGCTGCCGGTTTTTATAGTTGCTATGATAGGTGACTTTGCTCCGCATTATCTGCCTCTGAGCATGCGAAGTATTCAGTGGTTTGAATTTCTCTTTGCAACACCTGTTGTCCTCTGGGGAGGATACCCTTTTTTTGTGCGCGGATGGAAATCGGTTGTAACATGGAATCTTAATATGTTTACTCTCATTGCCATCGGTGTGGGAACTGCATGGATATACAGTATGGTCGCACTCTTATTTCCAAGTATTTTCCCGCCGTTAATGCAGACCGATTCCGGTATGGTACATGTATATTTTGAAGCAGCCGCTATGATTACCTCTTTGGTGCTTCTCGGTCAGGTATTGGAACTGAAAGCAAGGAGCAAAACGAACAGTGCCATTAAAACCTTGCTAGGTCTTGCTCCCAAACAAGCACACCTTGTTGATAAAGACGGGAATGAGAGGGATGTCAGTCTTGAACATGTTGAAGTGGGTGATTTTTTACGGATTAAACCGGGCGAAAAAATACCGGTGGACGGTGTCGTAACACAAGGACAAAGCAATATTGACGAATCTATGATTACGGGAGAACCTCTCCTTGTTACAAAAACAGTTGAAGACTCATTGATAGGCGCTACTGTGAACAAAAACGGAACACTGATTATGCGTGCCAGCCGTGTAGGAAATGACACCATGCTCTCCCAGATTGTACAGATGGTAGCACGCGCACAGCGTTCGCGCGCTCCCATCCAGAAGCTCGCAGACACAGTGTCCGGCTATTTTGTGCCGGCTGTTGTGCTCTCTGCAGTTTTAGCTTTTGCGGGATGGTGGTTTTTTGGACCCCAACCGCATTTGGCATACGCAATTGTAGCCGCTGTTTCTGTACTGATAATCGCCTGTCCTTGCGCTTTGGGTCTGGCAACACCGATTTCTATTATGATAGGAACCGGACGTGCCGCCTTAGAGGGCATATTAATTAAAGATGCCCAGACAATAGAGATGATGGAAAAAGTCACTACGCTTGTAGTTGACAAAACCGGAACCTTAACACAGGGCAAGCCGACAGTTACAACTTTTAAAGCACTTGGCGGGATAGATACAAAAGAAGCATTGCGTTATGCCGCGAGTCTGGAACGCTCTAGTGAGCATCCCTTGGCAGAAGCGGTGGTAAACAAAGCCAAAGAAGAGAATGTATCACTGAGTGAAGTTCACTCTTTCAATGCAACTACGGGAAAAGGGGTAGAAGGGGAAATCGATGATAAAAAAATTGCTCTTGGCAGCGAGAATTTTTTTCAAAGTTTGGGCATTTCCACTAAAGAAATCATCAACGATGTTTATCAATTGCGTCAAGAGGGAAATACGGTAATTTTTCTAGCTGTTGATTCTACTTTAGCTGGAATTATAGGGATAGAAGACCCTATAAAAGAAACATCGGCAGAAGCGATTGAAGCTCTCAAACTTGAAGGTATTGATGTCGTAATGATAAGTGGAGATAATGACATAACCGCTCATGCAGTAGCAAAGAAACTTAATATTATGAAAGTATATGCCAATGTCCTTCCGCAGGAAAAGGCAGAAATCATCAAACTATTACAAGCAGACGGCGCAATCGTGGCAATGGCCGGAGATGGGATAAATGACGCTCCGGCACTGGTACAGGCAGATGTAGGCATTGCCATGGGAACCGGTGCCGATGTGGCAATAGAGAGTGCAGGCATTACCCTCATCAAAGGAAATCTTCTCGGCATTTTAAAAATAAGAAAGCTCAGTCGTGCAACTATGAAAAATATCAGACAGAATCTCTTTTTTGCATTTGTTTATAATAGCATGGGTGTTCCTATTGCAGCGGGCGTTTTATATCCATTCTTTGGACTGCTGCTTTCACCTGTCATTGCCGCGGCGGCTATGAGTTTCAGTTCAGTCTCTGTAATCATGAATGCTCTACGTTTAAAAGATATGAAATACTAAAATCATTTCTTATTTGAAGGAATCGACAATATAGATTTAGAAACTCATCTTTATTTAAATGGCTTTCTTAATGAAGTATTAAATAAGAATGTAATAAATATGTCATTAAGTATTCTTTATATCATAAAGAATTTGGAATTTCGTTGTGTAGGGAGTTTAAAGTGGTGGGTTCTGAGTGACTCGAACACTTTGATACAACCTTTTTCAACCTTACAATAACATCCACAAAAGCCTATAAAATAGGGATATTTAGAGATTTAAATAAAAATTTCTTTTTGCATGTTTCAACAAAATTATACTACTTTATGCTAAAATGTTGAAACAAATTGTTGAAACAAAATAATAGGTTGAAATATGCCATTTAGAAAAATTAAACAAAAAAAGTACAACGGAATAAACGAATACTTTAGAAAATCAGATCATGATAAAAAAACTGTTTCTTTCTATATTACTTTTAGAGATATTGATAACAAGGTCAAAAGAGAAAAAACAGATGCTATAAATAAAGATGAAGCACTGGAACTACTAAATAAAAAAAAATACAATTATCAAAAGATAGAAGAGAAATACAAAAAGACTCTTCTAAGCTTCATCAAAAAATTTTAAACGACTCTCTCACACTTGATGAAGTTGCACTAAAATATCATCCCACTAAAACTAATCCCGAAGCAAAACGGAATGAAGCAAAATATAAAAACCATATAAGCCCTACTTTAGGAAAAATGAAAATATCAAAAATAACTCAAGATGATGTCCAAGTGCTTAGCAATGAGTTATCAAAAAAGAAAAATATAAGGGGCGGACTTCTCAATCCACGGACAGTAAAAGATATAATTGAAAACTTACGTGTCATATTTAACTGGGCTATTGAACAAAACTATATTAATAAAAACCCTGTTATAGTAAAAAATAATAACAACAGAGGAGAATGAAGCGGGAAGAGTATTATCTGATGATGATCTTGAAAGGTTATGGAATATTGATGATTTACAAATGAATGATAGATTGTTTCTCTTTTTGAAAACCTGCTACTTTACTGGTGCAAGACCTGCGGGAGTCATTGAAATTCAGGTAAAGCACATAAACTTTACAGCTAAAAAAATTAGAATCAAAGCTATGAAAAAAGGGAAAAGTTACGAGGCAAATGTAGCTGACGAACTGCTCAACCTATTAAAAAAATGGATTAGTAAACATTCCCTCGTACATGATAACTTTATTTTCTACCCTATTCAAACGCACGATAGAGCCACAACAAATGTAGAAAAAGTTAAATTAAAAAACACCCCTGCAAGATATGAGGGATACTCAAAACTCCTAAGAAAAATATTTGATAAGCACTTTAATAAAGACATAGGAAGCTATGACCTTGCTTATAGGGTAAGCGTTTACACAATGAGACGTACTGCTGGAACAAAAATATACAAAAATCATGGAATTGTTCATGCCAAAAAGTTTTTAAACCATACCGATATCAAAACCACAATGAAATACTTAAATATTGATGACGATATGGAGATAATAGAATATGGACTGTAAAGACAAATAATTACACTATTTTACATGTAAAAATGAAGGCAAATAAATTCATATTTATGCAGCTGAAATTTTCAAGATTTTTATCACATGATTTTTTATTTCATCAAACGTTAAATGAATTCTAACTTTTTCGCTAAGATAGACTGCCTCATCATCCTTAGGCTCTTTTTTTAATTTGATAAAATGGATAATATCATTTGCTGATACAAGTTTGCTATCCACCTTTGAAAACAAATCTATTATCTCTTCCATAGAAAGTATATTATGCTCTAGCATAGCTCCAAAATCGAACAGATCTCGTGATTTATTTCTCATGATTAATGCAACTATTTTTAATTTTGCAACTGACTTTACATCAAGGATTTTTAACTTTGAATTTTCAAAATTGTTAAACGATGCTAACGACAATATCTCTTTTTGAATCGGTCTATTAGCTTGAAAGAATTCTAGTTTTACATTCTCAAGTACAAACTTAATCATATACTCATCAGGAAACAATCCAGCCATTCTCAGAGCAGTAACATTTTCATCTTCTAGCTTTCTAGCACCGAGTATTGTGATACTAGGGATAATTTGTTGGTGATTTAAAGCTTTAAAAGAGACTATATCAATATCTTCTGATATACGATGGTTTAAATAAAAGCTAAGAGCTGTACCTCCTACGAAGTACAGCTCATCGTTAAAAATTTCATTATTACTTATTTTGTCTAGGACTTGCTTTACATTAGCAGTCATTAATCACACCTAGCAGTTGTTTATACATTTGATTTTGGTCATATGTTCCAGCTAGAGGTATATCCATTCCACTTGTGGATATGTAACCTTGAACATACATTTTTTTATACCTGTCTTTTAGTACACTTTTTACTATATTTTTACCAAACTGACTGCACAGTGTTTTTATATCATAATCATTCATGGTTGAGAGATAGTTTGAAATGATTGCATAAACTTTTTGCTCACTTGCCTCATTTGTCTGCCAAAAAAGATTATTAGAATAGCTTCTAGGGTCAAATGTCACTACATCATCAATATCGACTGCATTTATTTTTTCTTTGGCTTCATCATAATTTAACGATTCTAACAAGCTATATAATCGTTGTCTGCTCTTTTTCCAATCTCGCAAGGTTCTATCTGAGACATCCAGTAGTCTACTAATTTGTTGCTGCGTCATAGTAAATCCTTTGGTATTTTCTATATTATAGGCGAATATCGCCTAAATGTCAATATCCATGTAAATTAACAACGGATAAACGGAACTGATTATCCAAGTGCTAATACGCGAACCCAAAATAATACCCTTTTCCCATTGTGTCTTTGGTGGACTTATTGGATTAATAAGTCAATTCTTAATATAGCCCTATTATAGGCTATATTAAGACGCAAGTTCTTAAATTTTACAACATTTTATTACAACAATCTGCTATAAATCTGCTAAATTTTGATAAATTCTGCAAACCCAATAAGTATATGATAGAACTACTAAACCAAGATGACACTAAATTTTAAATTATTTCCCTAATTTCAGCATTCACACCAGCTAGTTTAAAGATATCAAATATAGGTTTAATATTTTTAATTGAAGCGTTACCTCTATAATGATCTCTGTGGCTAACCGTAAATATAATTTGCTCTTTTGCTCGTGAAAAAGCAACAAAAAAACCATTATTATCAGAAAGTGGATTATTACCATAGTTCCAGTGAGAATTATCTTCTAAGCCAATAAAAATTATAGTATGAAATTCTAAGCCTTTACTTTTGTGCAAAGTCATAATTTTTATAGAATCTTTTCCTTCAAAATCTTCTATAGCTAAAATCCAATCCAAACTATTTTTATGTAAATAACTATTTAAATAATTTGAAACTTTAATCTTTATTTCATGAAGATAATTTCCTTGAGCATAATGCTGGAAAACTGACTTTAAAATATCTTCATTTAAAAATGAGCTAATCATAGATATTACTTTAAATACACCATTTTCACTGTATTCGATTGTATCAATAATATTATCTCTAAAATGATTTATAAATTTTGTAATACACAGTTCATTATCATCATGATTTTCTGAATAATTATGTGCATGATATTCTGTTATTTTAATCCAATCATCAGGAGATTTTTTTAAAAAAATCAATCTTAAAATTATTAAAATCAAATTAGTAAAAGGTTCAGACAATAAATCTTGCAACTCATTTTCAACTCTTGATTTTATATTAAAGTTCTTTAATTCATATTGTAGTTTCTCTGTAAATATATCAGGCTGTTGCTTTGTTAAAATACAAATTTCATTAGTTGAGATACTTTGATTAACAATTAAGTCTTGAATCTGTAGAGATATATCTTTAGCTTCTTGTGTATTATTTTTATAATATAAAACTCTACAAGGTGTATTGGTAGGACTACCCTCTTCTTTCATTGATATAACATCTGTTTGTGATATTTTCATTAGAGAATCTACAATTATATTTTGCATAGTAACAAGGGTTTTAGAAGAACGATAGTTATTAATAAGCTGATACTCAACAGCTGTAAAATCTGTTTTATAAATATTGAAAATATTATCTAATGCACCTGCCCAAGACATAATAGTTTGTTTCTCATCTCCAACAGCTGTGACTTTAATATTTGTATTCATAAAACAAGTTTTAACTAAATCATATTGAATAGAAGTAGTATCTTGAAATTCATCTAGAAAAACATATGAATAAGTTGATTGTAAAGCTAATAATAATTTTGGGTTTACTCTAAAAATCAATTCAACTAATCGTCCTATCATTGTAAATGACAACCTAGAAGGATTACTATTTAATAATAGATTCCATATTCTTTTTGTTGCTTTTTCGGCTGTACTAACTTCGTTAAAGCCATCAATAGGCAATAAATCAGCTGTTAAATTATTTCTTTCAAATGTCTTAGAGTTTAATGAATATTTTTCAGATTCTGTTAATCCAATCTCATCAAATAATTTTTCCATTTCTTTATAAGTTGATATTGAAAAGTCAATTTCATATTCATGTTCAATTGTCCAATTATCAGGTAATGCTAGTTTAAATCTATCTAAAATATTTTTTGCAAAAGCATCAAAGGTCATAGAATCAAATCTACCAGCTAATTCTTTTCCACATCTAAGCTCTACACGCTCTTTTAAATTTTTAGCTGAATCTTTTTTAAAACTAATCGCAAGTATTCGTTTATCTCTTTCGCATTTACCTGTCTGCAGAATATAAGAAGCTTTTTGAGCTAAAAGTTCACTTTTTCCTGCTCCTGGTCCTGCTGTGACTAAAATATTATTATCGACAACTCT
This sequence comes from Sulfurimonas sp., assembly GCA_030646745.1. Taxonomy (GTDB): domain Bacteria; phylum Campylobacterota; class Campylobacteria; order Campylobacterales; family Sulfurimonadaceae; genus Sulfurimonas. The sequence goes on from JAUSKV010000240.1 coordinate 7,258, forward strand.
AACAACATGTTCTGCATTTGCTTCAAGACTTTCAATCCCTTGTGGTTTCCATTCTTGAGAAGTTAATAGTCTCAACTCAGTCTCGTATTTATTTTTTCAACAAGTTTTTTTAATACATCAGGAGTTTTATTTTTTAAATCTTCATCTGAAATTTGAGCTAAAGCATTAAGATGCGAAGTAGGTTTTCCTTGCCCTAAGAATAAGTATCTATACCAATAGTAATACTCAGGGTTAGGATACTTTGAAATATCAATAGCTTCGATATCGGTCTTTTTTTTCTTTTTTAAA
>JAUSKV010000242.1 GCA_030646745.1 Sulfurimonas sp.
AAAATTATTTACACTTCCCTCTTTTTTTAAACGATCTTCACTTTTGGCCGTCTCAAATATAGTGCCATTGCTGACAGGAAGCAGATATATATTCGCTCCCTTGTTGATACAAATCTCCTTGGATGGAACCGCTAAAATAGCAATATAAATTAAAGGAATTAAAACAAATATCAGGTATTTATATTTTCTTATCCATAAAACAAGCAAAAGTCCAAAGAATGCAATTACTCCGGCAATTTGCATTTTCAGCATTTCTCTTGATTGGTCGGTAGGTTTTAAATCACTTTGCGTTGTAACGCTGTCATCATCAACAATTATGGGTATATTTACATTAAAAAAATTATTTTTTTGAAGATCAAAATACGAAAAAGAGAAGTTTTTTAGCTCTTTATTAATTATTACATAATATGTTATTCTGGAATCAAGATGTGACTTTTGAATAGATTCAATACCCTGTTTGAATACATTTTTAAAATGCATAGAACCAATATCACTATTTGTAGCTTTGGCTACGAAGACGATTATATTATGTTTATTGTCATAGCTTGTGGTTCTATAGTCAATTAGCTCAAAAGAGTTTGATATTATATTTGAAAAATCATTTTTTGGATTTAAAGAGATTACATTGAGCGAGGAACCGGAGAGTGACGCACTGGCATATTTACTTGAGTCTGTAATAAAAGCTTCAATATCCGGCAGTTTAACCTGATTAGATTTGGCTAAAAAATAGAAGGTATCAAAAAAATATTTTGATTTTTGCTCTCTCGAAGGAGTTTGCGTTAAAACTTCTAAGCCCTGATAGTTTGCAAGCTTATAGACTACATCATCTGCATTATTGAGGGTTGACAATAGTTTGAGTGTTATAGAAAAAATCTCGCCTTTTAAGGCTCTCTCCGGAACAGATTCATAGCTTAGGTAGAGAACTTTTTGTTTTGGAGATATTGCTTCTGTATTATTCTCTTGCGTTGCTTCATCTGCACTCTGGGCGAAGATTGGTGTAAAAAACAAAAAAACAAGAAGCAGTAAAATTTTCACGCTGATAAAAACCCTTGAAGCATTTTTACGCCATCGTCTGAGCCAAGAAGTTTTTCCATGGCTCTCTCTGGATGAGGCATAAGTCCAAATACCGTCTTTTCTTTATTGCAAACACCGGCGATAGCATCAACGCTTCCGTTTGGATTAGAGATATTTCCATCTTTATCGCAGTATTGCAAAAGAACCTGATTGTTTTCATAAAGCTCTTTTAATCCTGCTTCATCAATGTAGTAGTTTCCGTCATGGTGCGCTATTGGAACATTTACAACATCCCCGGAAGCTAACTTTTCTAAAAATATATTGTTGTTATTTACAACTTTGAGGTTGTGGTGTTTAGACAAAAAGTGCAAATGCTCATTTCTTTTTAATGCACCGGGAAGTAAGCCAGCTTCTGTTAGTACCTGAAAACCGTTGCAAATACCCAGAACTTTTCCGCCATTTTTTGCATAGACCTTTACTGCTTTCATAACAGGGCTAAATTTTGCAATAGCACCGCTTCTCAGATAATCTCCATAACTGAAACCGCCAGCGACTACTAAAAGGTCTGTATCGCTAGGAACAGATTCGGCTTTGTGCCATAAAATCTCAGTTTTTGCACCTAGAGATTCAAACGCATGTTGCGTATCATACTCGCAGTTTGTACCAGGAAATTGGAGAATTGTTACTTTCATGAGATTAGCTCAATCTCATAATCTTCAATTACCGTATTTGCAAGTAACTCTTCACACATTTTGGTTACATCCGCTTTTGCTTTTTCTTTGTCAGTTGTGTTTAGCTTTAAAATTATCTGTTTGCCAACACGAACATCACTCACATCATCAAAGTGCAGAGAACTCAAAGCATGTTGCACTGCTTTGCCTTGAGAGTCTAAAACACCTGCTTTTAAAGATACATTTACTATTGCTTTCATCATACTATTTTCCTAAAATTCTATTTAAAACTTGCTCATACGCTACTGTTAAGCCGCCAAGACCTTGACGAAATCTATCTTTATCCATCTTTTCGCCACTCTCCATATCCCAAAAACGGCAATTATCAGGGCTGATTTCATCAATCAAAATAATATTTCCACTTTTGTCTTTTCCAAATTCCAGTTTAAAATCAACTAAATTAAGCCCTTTTTCTGCAAAATAGGGCTTTAAAATATCATTGATTTGTCTTGCCATGCGGCGAAGTTTATCAAGCTCATCTTGAAAATCAACTAAACCAAGGAGAAGCGCATGTTGGTCATTCAATTTTGGGTCGCCTAAGGCATCATTTTTATAATCAAACTCAACCAACGTAAAAGGAAGAACTGTACCATCTTTTATCCCTAGATTACGGCTTAAGCTCCCCGTTGCAATATTGCGAACTATAACTTCAATCAAGATAACATCCACTTTTGTATGAAGCATGTGGTTGTCATCTAGCATCTTTACAAAATGAGTAGGAATACCATTTTCTTCTAAAAGCTTGAAAAGCTCTGTAGAAATTTTATTGTTTAGCGCACCTTTTCCGGCTTCGCTAGACTTTTTCTCACCGTTAAATGCTGTCAAATCATCTTTAAACTCTGAAATAACCAAGTTTTCATCATCTGTTAAAAAAAGCTTTTTGGCTTTTCCCTCATAAAGTAACTCTCTTTTTTGCATTATTTTCTATCCTTTTGTAATAATTAAAGCTTTTAGTATATCTACGCCCGCTTTTAGCTGCATATCTTTGTTCATAATTTCGGGCGTAATTATATCTTTTTTATCTTTCTCACTTTTTTCATCTTTTTTATTGCCATCAACTTTTTTTAGCTCCTCTTCTAGGTGCTTTTTCAAATCAGCTTCTTTAATGGAAAATTCATTTTTAGTAGCATTCACCTCACCAGGAAGAACTTCTATATCTGGTTTAACGCCTACTGCCTGAATAGTTCGCCCACTTGGAAGGTAATATCTTGCAATTGTGAGTTTTATAGCCTCTTCTTCCGCAATAGGAAGTACAACTTGAACACTTCCTTTGCCGAACGTATTCTCCCCTACTAAAATTGCTCTCTTATGGTCTTGCAGTGAGCCGCTGACAATCTCAGAAGCACTGGCACTTCCTGCATTTATAAGTACAACCATAGGTACCTTTACCGTCGTTGTACTTACTGTAGCCTTATAAACTTTATTGTCAATATCATTTCGACCTTTTTGGGAAACTATCTCACCCTCATCCACGAATAAATCTACCAAATCAACGGCTTGGTCAAGAAGCCCGCCTGGGTTATTTCTCAAATCAAGAATTATTCCTTTTGTTGTAGCTTTTTTCAGTTTGATTGCTTTTTCAACATCTTCGGCAACTTTTTTATCAAAACTTGTTACGCGAATATAGAGAATATCGTCGCCGATAGATTTTGTATAAACAGATTCGATTGTAATATTTGCTCTGATTATATGAAGGTTAATCGGTTTAATCTCATCTTTACGAACTATTGTTAAATCTATAGGAGTCCCGACTTCACCTCTCATAATTGCTACTGCATCATCTATCGTCATGCTAATAGTTGAAGCATCATTTATTTTTAGTATTATGTCACCGGATTTAAGTCCCGCTTTGTCCGCAGGAGTTCCCTCAATAGGGGATATTACGGTTAAAGCTCCCTCTTTAATGCCGACAGTAATGCCAAGCCCGCCGAACTCACCATTAGTTTGAACTTTTAGTTTTTTATAATCATCTTTTGACAAATAGCTAGAATGTGCATCTAAGTTGACAAGCATTCCCTCAAGAGCCTTGTCTATCAGTGTCTCTATGTTTACATTATCTACATTATACTGCTCGACAATGCTTATAACTTTTGTAAATTTTGCCAAAGCTTGAAGACGGGAGAGCTCATCTTTTTTTTGCTCTTCAAGGGATGAAGCAAAAAGATTTGTGGATAATAGTAAGGTAACAGCAAGGCTAACAGAAGCAAAACCAAGCGTAATATATTTTTTGTGTTTCATAATAAATCCGTGTTAATTTTTAAAAAAGACATTATAGTTTATGTTTTGTTAATCGATTATTACAATTAGAATTAATGGCGTTTAAATAAGGTCAATGGAATGAATTAAGATTTAGATTACCGTAGAAGAGAGTTCTAGACTAACTCAGATTATGAATGAGTTGAAGGTTTGCGTTTTGTAGGAGACAAAAAGATTTTATGTTTTTAGATTGAGTGATGGTGGAGTTGTGGAGGATTTAAGCTTCCATAGAATAGGGCATTAAAAGGCTTTACTAAAAGAATACCTTACAATATACCTTACAATTTTTGATTGTACCTACTTATCAAATTCTTTTATCAAATCAATAAGCATATCTTCGTTAATGCTCTCTATTTGTGATTTATCGTAAATAGTAAGCAAGTACACGGCATCATCTATTTTTAAATAGTAGTAAATTCTATAACCCGCACTTTTGCCCTTGTTTTTATTACTGTTTGATAGTCTAACTTTAAAGAAGTTGATTTTTATATTTGTAGCGGTTGCATGATAGTCACTAAAATGATTGATAAAATCTTCTAAATCATTTTTTAAGAGATTAAACTTTTTTGATAGTTGTTTAGATTGTTTATCAAAGAGTGATGAAGTTTCAAAGTTCACTGAATAACTTTTGTATAGGTTGAGTTTTGCCTTGCTTCACTTCATTGATTGACTGATTTATCTCATCCGCAATTTGATACTCTTTTTTATA
>JAUSKV010000245.1 GCA_030646745.1 Sulfurimonas sp.
TTGCGGAAAAACAAAAGAGCAGATTGTAGAAGAGCTAGGTGAAGTTGCAGAGGGAATAGAAACGGCATATGCACTTTATAAAATAGCGAAAGAAAAAGAGTTGTATCTCCCGATTGCAAGAGAAGTGTATGAGCTGTTAGAGGGGAAAAATCCGCATGTTTCATTAAATGATTTGCTCTCGAACTAAATCTAGACTAAAAAAGTTTTTTCTGCTTTTTAATTTTTATCTCAAAATTAGATAGTAAAAGATAAAATTCCGCTATATTTTTTAAGGTGCAGATTATGGTAATTCATATAGTGATGTTTAAGTTTAAAGATGAAAATAAAGCTTTAAATCTAGCAAAAGTTCAGAGTAAGTTGATTAAATTAGAAACTTTAATTCCAGTTTTAAAATCTATGGAAGTCGGTATAAATTTTAATGAGTCTGAGAGAGCATTTGATTTGTCTCTCTACAGTACTTTTGAAGATGAAAACGATTTAAAGGCTTATGCAGTGCATGAAGAGCATCTAAAAGTTGTTGAGCTTATTAAAGAAGTTACGACAGAATCGAAGGTAGTAGATTATATTTTAGAATAGATGACTTTCCGCATGCTAATATGTCCGGCATGCGGAAATAATTTTTTTAAAACTTTACATTCGCATATCTATCATAAAGCCACTCTGCAACAGCTTGTTTCTCTTCGCTATTTATTTTACCTTCAAGTGAAGGCATTACTCCAAATCTCTCTAAAGCACCGACGTGACACATGCTATTATCAATTTTTGGATTGCTAATATAATCTTTAACAAAGAGTATAAAGAGGTGGCGGTGTAAATCCTCTTCATCATCTTTTATAATTATGTTCTCTTTTAAACGGTTTGAAACCTCTACCATAGGCGGGGCTTTCATATCTTTTAGATTTTTCAATGCCTTGTCTTTTTCCATAATCTCCACATGGCAACTCATACAGTTTTTCCTGTAAACCTCATATCCATCGCTTGCAAAAAGTGTTGCGCCCAGAAGGAGTGAAGTTGTCACTACTTTTTTCATTGTAATTCCTTACTATTTTTTGACAAATAAACTATTTAAAATAAATGCTTAAATAGCCTCATTAATTTTAAGAGTGTACCATTTTAGTATAAAGTAATTGTTAAGATGCGTCAATAAAAATACAAAAGGATAGGAAATGAGCGAGCCTAGATTAGAAGATATAAGTGATTACAACACGTTAAAAGGCGGTAAAAGAAAGGTTGTGTGGACTGTTATTTTAGTTGGTCTTTTTATGGGAGTTCTTTACATGGCAGTGTATAACTTGTACGATAACAAGAGTGACACAATAAAAATAGAAGATCCAATAAAAGCGGTACCCATGAGATAAGCTGTAAATGATGGTAAAATATCAAAATTTTTTTAAGGTCTTTTAATGTTAATGACAATCGTTGCAATTTACAGTATATATGTTCTAATTACAATCTACACAAGCGTAATGCAGATAGGTTTTGTAAACCAAGCAAAAAGAAAATCTGCTGTTTTACTCTCAGTTGACGACTTTTTAAAGGCAGGTAATTATGCAGTTGCCAAAGAGAAGATGTCCATTCTTAGCACCTTTGTTGATTATCTGCTGTTTGTAGCATGGCTTGGTTTTGGAATATCTTTTTTATCTGAAAATCTCTTTTTTGAGAGTGAAGCACTCTTAAATGTTGCTATTGTTATGGGATTTGTAGTGATTAATTCTGTTGTGTCTTTGCCGTTTTCCTATTATGAGAAATTTGTTTTGGATGAAAAATTCGGTTTCAATAAATCAACAATGGCGCAATATATAAAAGACACGCTTATCTCATTTATTATGACGCTCTTTATTGGTTCTCTTATTGTTTGGGGTATTTATGAGATTATCTCTAACTTTGCCTACTGGTGGCTTTGGAGCTTTGTATTTATCTTTGTGATTGTTGTTCTTATAAATATGCTTTTTCCGACATTTAGAGCAATGTTTTTTGACAAACTCACTCCGCTTGACGATGAAGAACTTAACAGTGAAATTAAAACTCTTATGGATAAGACGGGGTTTGTAAGTGCGGGTGTTTTTATAAGCGATGCAAGTAAAAGAGATTCACGACTTAATGCCTATTTTGGCGGATTGGGAAAAACAAAAAGAGTTGTACTTTTTGATACCCTCATAGAAAAGCTCACGACAAAAGAGCTTTTGGCGGTTTTAGGACATGAGCTAGGGCATTTTGCACATGGGGATATCTATAAAAATATAGCTCTTGTCGGGGTTATGCTTTTTGCCATGTTCGGAATTTTCGGAAATCTGCCTGAGTCACTTTATTTGGAACTGGGGCTAAACCAGTCTCCATCTATTATGATGATACTTCTGCTCCTTTTTATGCCGGTTTTGGGTTTTCTTATGATGCCAATCATGGGAATTGTCAGTCGTCATAATGAGTATGCGGCAGATAAAATGGGAAGTGAATTAGCAGGTATGACGGGCGAGATTGAACTTGCAAATGCACTCAAAAAGTTGGTGAGTGAGAATAAAAGTTTTCCTCTTTCTCATCCGCTCTATATATTTTTTCACTATACGCATCCGCCAGTTTTAGAGCGTTTGAAAGCTTTAGGTGTTGCTATCGGAGATATAGATAAAAGTTCGTTAGGTTCTGCATGCCAAGCCAATATTTAGTAAAAAATGTTCTAAAAGAGATAACTGCAAAACTGAATCCAATCATCCCAAGGGCATCAAGAGAGGCACATCTTCTCTTGATGGCGCATTTAGAGTGCGATGAACTCTGGATTATTACCAATCAAAATACGCAGATAAAAGGTATTGATAAACTTTTTGAGTGGGTGGAGCGAAGAGCCAAAAATGAGCCTTTTGAGTACATCACAAAGAGGGTGAGTTTTTATAGCGAAGAGTTTTACATCGCTCAGGGTGCTCTTATCCCACGTCCAGAAACAGAACTTTTGATAGATGAAGTCATAAAGAATGTTATAAATCCGCACCCCGAGGGTACTTCTTCGCATTCGCTCACGGCGAATGCCGAGATGACCTTTGTTGAGGTAGGCGTTGGGAGCGGAATTATCTCAATCATGCTAGCAAAACATTTTCCACATGCAAAGATTATTGCAGTTGATATTTCACAGGATGCCCTAGAAATTGCCAAAATAAACATAGCTAAATTTTCACTGGAGGATAGAATTGAGTTGCGGTTAGGCTCACTTTTGGAACCCATATCCGAGCATGTAGATTATTTGGTTTCAAACCCGCCCTACATTGCAAATGATGCAAATCTGGAATCAAATTTATCGTATGAGCCGCAAAATGCACTCTTTGGAGGAAGCGTTGGAGATGAGATAATCCGAGAGCTTCTTAACGAGGTATTAAAGCGAAAAATTAACTTGTTTACATGTGAGATAGGTTATGACCAACAAGATAGAATAAAAGATTATTTAAAAAAAGAAGAGTATAAAAATTTAAATTTCTACAAAGACTTAAGCGATTTTGATAGAGGTTTTACCCTAAGGTTATAAAATTTGAGCAAAAAAATATATGTAGATTTCAGTTATTTAATCCTTCTCGCAGCCACTTTTGGTGCGGTTATAGTGTTGGGAGCTGTTGTCGCTCCTGTTATTTTTCATTCGGATAAAATATTGGTGGATGTGCTGCTTAACCGATACAATTCCGGAATTATTATGGGTGAAGTTTTTCATAGATTCAGCTATTGGCTCTATGTTGTGGCAGCAGCAGTTGCGATATATGAGGCAATATGGTACAAAATGGGTCAAAGAGATGCCATTGCTTTTGGTTCTGCTGTAACTGTGCTGTTCTCCTCTCTCATGTTTAGTGCCGTATATGCTCCAAAAATTCTTGTTATGCAGGCTCTGGGAATCGAAGCAACGCAGAGTGACACATTTGCCAATATCCATATAGCAAGTGAACTTGATTTTAAAATTTTGGCTCTCTCTTTATTTGTGTTATTTATTAGAAGATTAATGCTGCTTAGACGCGCATAAAGGTGTTGTTTTATTAGCCTATTCACTATTAAGCGACAATCAATGTCGTAAATGGTAAACTCATTTTTCAAAAAAAATTAAATGAGATAACTTTTGAAAAGTAAAACTTCATACGCAAAAATCACTGCAAAAATTATATTAAGTACAATGCTTATTGCACTGTTTGGCGGCTTTTTATATGGTGAATATATGAAAAAAGATGCCATTATGAACTTAGCCCATGTAGATGCAAAAAAAAGAAGTATGCTTATATTTGAAGCTCTCTACTCCGCTATGCAAAGGGGATGGAATAGAGAAGATATTAATGAGATAATTAACAGACTGAACAAAATTGATAAAAACAT
>JAUSKV010000253.1 GCA_030646745.1 Sulfurimonas sp.
AAGAGTGATTGGATTATTATTCATGGCAATATTATATCTACACGGTGGCAAAAGTGACTTTTTTTAATGTAGAATTCTGTAAATTTTTTCAAAGAGCAGCCCGTGAGTGATAAAAAAAGAGTAGAGTTTGGCGACCATTATAGAGACAAAAAAAATGCCGTATTTCTGGTTATATATGTAAAAGAGATATCTCCATGGAAATATTTTAATGATGACATAAAAAGTATGCGATGCCCGGCAATTATTATGATTGATAGATGGGATGGTCGCATGGGTTTTCCCGGCGGAACCGTTGACAAAGATGAAAGCCTTTTAGATGCGCTTGTGCGAGAAGTTAAAGAGGAAATAGGCATAAACATAAAGCCTGAAAAGGTTCGCCCTATCGCCTCACATGAATGGAAAATAGCCACACACCTTTATGCACTTGAAGTTCTGGAGATAGAGTTTTTACATATCTATTATCATATCCTTAACAATTTCGCCCGCTCTATTTTGTTGCATGCTTACGAGGAGGGCGATAAATCCCACTTTATGTCTGAAATTACCGGTATAAAGATTATTCCACTCGTTCAACATGCCGGCAAAGGAATAAACCATTTTTTAGAGAATAGTTTTGCAGGCTCTGCCAAAAATGAGTTGCTGATTCTACTTGATGAAGTTTTTAATATAAAGATTCAATAGCAATTATGAGTGTGAAGCTATCGCCTGAGCAATTCTTAGCATGGTCTCATTTTTTCCTATTATTGCCATCACGCTGTCAAGCCCTGGACCAGACAGTTTTCCTAACAGTGCAATGCGGAGAGGCTGACCAATTTTTCCAAAACCGATGTTCATCTCATTTACCACCTCTTCCATGATTTGATGATAATCACTTGGAAGATGAAGCTCTTCTGCTTTTGTAAGTTTTGCTCCAAAGGCATTTAAAACCTCAATCGAATCCTCTTTAAAAGCTTTTTTTACTGCTTTTTCATCATACACGGTTGGAGTTTCTAATATCTCTTTTGCAAGCTCTGCAAGCTCTTTGAGAGTTTTTGCTCTCTCTTTGATAACATCTAAAAGTATCTCTTTCTTGTCATGAGAAGTCAAAATTAAATCATACGGTGTTAGCAACTCTGCAAGTTCTGCATTTGAGCTATTTTTGATGTAGTGTGCATTGAGCCAGTCGAGCTTCTCTGTATTGTAAATAGATGCGGATTTGTTGATATTTTTTGGATTAAAAAGCTCTTGCATCTCCTCCATAGAAAATATCTCCTGATCGCCGTAACTCCAGCCTAAACGAACCAAAAAGTTTAAGAGTGCCTCTGGCATGTAACCCATCTCTTTGTACTCCATAACATCTGTCGCACCATCTCTTTTACTTAATTTTTTACCGTCGTGGTTGTGAATCATTGGGACATGGTAAAAATTTGGTATCTCGAATCCTAGAGCCTCATAAACAACAATCTGTTTTGGTGTGTTTGAGAGGTGGTCATCCCCGCGAATCACCTCATTTACACCCATGAGAGCGTCATCCACCGCTACAACAAAGTTATAAGTAGGGCTTCCGTCAGCTCTTGCAATGACAAAATCATCAAGAATATCAAGAGCATTAAAAACTACATCCCCTTTTACTCTGTCTTTTACGGTTATTGTTCCGCTTTGAGGCGCTTTTATACGAATGGCAGGTGCAATTCCCTCCGGTGGAGTACCCTCAAAATCGCGGTATTTTCCATTGTACATAGTTCGCTCTTTTGCCGCCATTTGCGTCTCTCTAAGCTCTGCAAGTTCCTCTTTGCTCATGTAGCAGTAGTAGGCTTTGCCCTCATCTAAAAGCTGTTTAATATATTTTGCATATATTTCATCTCTGCTTGATTGGTAAATCACTTCGCCGTCATAAGAGAGACCCAGCCATTCAAACGCTCTGACAATTGCCTCCGCAGCCTCTACGGAGTTTCTTGCTTTGTCAGTATCCTCAATACGAAGAAAAAATTTACCACCACTCTTTTTTGCCCAAAGGTAAGAAAAGAGCGCAGTTCTGAGACCGCCGATATGAAGATAACCTGTAGGACTTGGAGCAAAGCGAGTAACTATCATTGAAAAACCTTTATAAATAATTGCCGAATTTTAGGCAAATATGGGTTAAAAATTGGTAAAATGCAGACTTAAATTTTTATAAAGTGAATAAATTATGTATAAACTCTTTTTGTCTCTTATCTGCGCGGCATCCCTAAGTGCTGAAATGGTTGGCGGTGTCGCTATTGTCGTGAAGGGTAACGAGATTACTCTGCTTGATATAAAAAAAGAGATGATGGCATCAAAAGTTGACGCGAAGATGGCTTCAGATATTTTAATCCGTAAAAAGTTGGAACTGGCGGAAACGACAGAAAGAAACATTGATGTGAGCAATGAAGAGGTTTATGAAGATATCAAAAAAACAGCCTCACGAAACAATTTGAGCATAAGCCAGTTTTATGAGGCAGTAAGAAATTCAAACGGCTTAACATCCGAAGAGATAAAAGAGAGCGTTAAAAGCAAACTACTCAGTCAAAAACTCTACTCGGCTATATCTTTGGCTCAGATGGCTCAGCCAAGCGACTCAGAGATAGAGGAGTATTATAAACTTCATAAAGATAGTTTTGTTCATCCGGCTTCATTTAGTGTTGTAATCTATGAGTCAAAAGATAAAGTCAAATTAAATCAAAAAAGAGAAAAACCAATTTTTCTTTCATCGGATATACAAAGCAATGAACAAACCTTGCCATACGAAGGGTTACCTCCGGAGTTAGCATCATTGCTTGAAAAAACTGAAGAAAATAAGTTTACTCAGGTTATTCCGGACGCAAAAGGCGGATATGTATGTTTTTACATGAAGAAGATGATATATAACAAAGAGAGCAGTCTGGATAGTATCAAAGATCAGATTGCAAATCATCTAATGGGACAAAAAAGAGAACAGGTTTTGAGTGACTATTTTGCAAGACTCCGCATTGGTGCCGATATTAAAATATTGAGAATGCCGGAGTAGGTTTTATAAATTCTCTATATTAAGATAAATATTTAAGATTATTTTAGCTATTATTAAATCAAATATTAAAAGGGTGAAAAATGAAGAAAATCGTAGTTAGTTTATGTGTATTGGTTACTTTGGGCTTACAGGCAAATGACATTGCGTCGGATATGAAAACTATGAGAGATGGGCTTCAAGAGATGCAGGATGGTTTTTTATATAACAACAGCAAATCTGTTGTGAGTGGAATTGATAAAATTGAAAAGGTAAATGGATCACTTCACAGCAAAGAGTCGATTGAGTCGTTTTTGCCACAAGAGAAGAAAAAACTGGTTGGAGTTACACTTTTAAGTGCTAAAAGTTTAAATTCTGATTTAGAAGCGATGCGTGAATATATCAAACAAAACAAAATGTTAGAAGCTGCAGCTCTTCATTCAGATGTTATGAAAGATTGTACTCGCTGCCATGCAATTGTAAGAGGCTGGTAGTTTTTAACTACCCTCTCTTTTATAACGGTTAAAATTAACCGTTATACTTTTCTAAGTATTTTGTATTAAAATTATTGGATTTAAAATCTTCGTTTTCCATCATTTTCAAATGGAAAGGTATAGTAGTTTTTATACCTGTAATCGTAAACTCACTTAAAGCTCTATGCATTCTTGCAATCGCTTCTTCCCTCGTTTTTGCGTAAACTATAAGTTTTCCAATCATAGAATCATAAATCATAGGAACTGTGTAGCCAGCATGCGCATGTGAATCTATACGAACATCTTTTCCGCCTGGTGCTATCCAAGAGATAATTTTACCTGGACATGGCAAGAATTTAATTGGGTCTTCTGCTGTAATACGGCACTCAATTGAATGACCTTTAAGCGTAATCGTATCTTGTGACGGAAGCTCTTTGCCCTCAGCAACTTCAATCATCATTTTAATCAAATCCAAATCACTTACCATTTCTGATACTGTATGTTCCACTTGAAGTCTTGTATTCATCTCCATAAAGTAGAAATCTAAATTTGCATCTAGCAGATACTCAAATGTGCCGGCACCCTCATACTTGATAAATTTAGTGGCACGAATAGCTGAATCCCATAATCTTTCTCTTACTTCTTGCGTTAAAATAACCGCAGGTGACTCTTCTATAAGCTTTTGGTGACGGCGTTGCATGGAGCAGTCTCTCTCGCCTATATGAAGAACATTTCCATGTGCATCCGCCATAACTTGAACTTCAATATGGCGAGGATTTTTTATGAATTTTTCCATATATATCGTGCCATCACCGAAAGCTGTAATCGCTTCACTCTCTGCCGCGAGAAACGCGTTTTCAAGGTAACTTTCCTCTTCAACAACACGCATTCCGCGACCGCCACCGCCTTGGGCAGCTTTAAGAATAACAGGATAACCGACTTCTGCAGCTCTTTTTTTTGCATCTGCTATATCGCTTATTGCCCCGTCACTTCCCGGAACAACAGGCACGCCTGCTGCAACCATAACATCTTTGGCTTTTGATTTATCGCTCATGAGAACCATAACTTCCGGAGTCGGTCCAATGAATTTGATATTGTGGTGCGTGCAAATTTCTACAAAGTGTTGATTTTCACTTAAAAAACCATACCCCGGAAAAATTGCATCACAATGACTGATTTCAGCGGCTGATATAATTGCAGGAATATTCAGATAACTTTTATTGCTTGGACCATCACCAATACAGATAGAAGCATCTGCAAGTTTTAAATACTCACTTCCCTTGTCTGCCTTTGAGTAAACCGCAACTGCCTCTTTTCCCATCTCTTTAATAGTTCTAATCGCACGAAGAGCAATTTCTCCGCGATTCGCAACTAAAATTCTTTTTATTTCTCGCATAAAGTTATATCTTTTCTACTATGAAGAGTGGCATGTCATATTCGACAGCTTGACCGTTTGAAGCTAAAATTTTAAGAATCTTACAATCAAAATCAGCTTCTAGTTCATTCATGATTTTCATAGCCTCTAAAATAGCCACAACTTGACCTTTTTTGACACTGTCGCCGACTTTTACAAATTCCGGAGAGTCAGGGGATGGAGAAGAGTAGTATGTTCCTACCATAGGTGAGAGAATAGCATCGCCGCTAATTTCATCTGGTGTTGCGCTAGCAATTGCTATTTGTGCAACAGGAGCTTGGGCAACCGCAACTGGCGCATGAACCGGTGCTGCAACTAAACCAGTAGCTTTTTCAAGCTCAATAGAAAAATCTTCCTGTTTAATTCTTAACTTAGAAAGACCACTTTCATCGAACTCACGCATTAACGCTTTTATCTGTTTTGTATCCATTGGTAAGACTCCAAAATGTGTATAATTTTGCGATATAATAGCATAAATATGTTTAGGAAATGAAGATTATGGGCTTAAAAGCAAATAAAAACGAACCAAAAAAAGTGATAAATAGATGCTAAGTGATCAAAACTTTATAAATATTGCTACAGAATTGGCAAAAGCTTCAAAATGTGTATCCAAGCAGGTTGGTGCTGTAATAGTCAAAGATGGAAGAATACTTAGCACCGGATACAACGGCACCCCTGCCGGATATATAAACTGCAGTGAACATTGGAGTGGTGAATATACTAGTGAGCACCATAACTGGTCGAAAACTTATGAGATTCATGCAGAGATGAATGCAATAATCTGGGCAGCAAGAAAAGGTATTCCGATTGAAAATGCCACAATATATGTAACGCTTGAGCCATGCAGCGAGTGCAGTAAAAATCTTATTGCAAGCGGTATCAAACGAATTGTATATGCGAAGGCATACGAGCATACGCATTCAGAGACAATTTCAAAGTTTATACAAGATAATGGTGTAAGCATCGAAAAGCTTTTATAAAATATTTTATAGAAGTGTCAACTTAATGAAATATTTCATACAATTCCGTTAATATGGTTTCATTAAAAAGAAAAAGGTAGAGTAATTGAAAATTTTGATTGTGGATGACTCAAAACTTGCTCGAATGGGTGTGATAAAAAGTCTTAGAGAGATAGAACCTGGGGCTGAACTGTTTCAGGCATCTAATGGCGTCGAGGCTGTTGAGATTTTTAAAAATGAACGTCCTAGTGTAGTTTTTTTGGATTTAACGATGCCCGTTATGGATGGATATGAAGCGCTCAAGCAGATTATGGCACTAGATAAAGATGCGCAGGTTATTGTTATCAGTGCAGATATTCAAAGTGAAGCAAAACTA
>JAUSKV010000261.1 GCA_030646745.1 Sulfurimonas sp.
AAAGTATTTTAGGCTAAAAGTAGATGAGTAAAAAGATTTGTTTGGAGATAGACGGTCATCGTTTTGATGTTAATCTTGAGGAGGAATTTGCTTTTTATTTAGAACAGCAGATGACAAAAGATTTTAACATGGATGGTAAAAATGAGTTAAAAGTCTTGCTTCAAGCATATGTGAGAAAAAATCATGATTTTTATATGCAAGAACAAGAAATAAAAGAGATATTGAAAAAAATAGAAAATTAGTCCCTATTTTATAATATTGTAAGTTAAAGGTGATATAATTTCGTCCTCATCTTATAGAGATGATGTGCGCTCGTAGCTCAGTTGGATAGAGCATTGGTTTGCGGTACCAAAGGTCACAGGTTCGACTCCTGTCGGGCGCACCACATAGAAACACCTCACATATGAACTTTCAAAACATCTAAATTAACAACTCAGAAATCAATATTTAAACTATAATCTTCCCTTTTGTACTTATTTCCAAATGCCAATAATGCTACATGCCATTACCAAGGGCTTATGGCAATGCCAAGGATTCAGAATTGAAGTTTACGGAATCAAGACGGATTACCATATTTGCTTGATAAACTTTTAAACAACGACATTTAATCAATTTTTTTAATAACTGATAGTAAATCTATCGAACTTTTTATTAGGCTTACGTTATGAGTATATTTGCTTTACAATCACCAGCCGGTGGATTTTTGGATGAAAACCTAAAACATTTTAACAAAATATTTGATGATTGGTGTGTTCAGTTTAATAACTACGAAGATGCCAGTATTATTGCTGATAGTCTTAAACACAGAAAGAGTGTTGAAATCGTTGAGATTACACCATTGAGCTATCCAAAATATTTTTTTCCTAATCTTCAGGGCAATATTTATACGACACGGCAGATTGAGAATAAGATTATCTGTATTGTTGAGCCTTTTATGGGATCAAACTTCCGTATTGCGGTCTGCGATTTGAAGACGAAGTATGTAAAACAGATGCCTACTCGCTATAAAAATATTTTGAGCGTTGAAGGCGCTTTTGCGAATTTTGTAGATTAACTTAGCAGTACTCATTTTTCATTTATATCCTTTTTTTGTTGTCTATAACCATATGGCTATTAGTCATTTAATATAAGTGAAAAATCACCATCAATTATGTGAGAAATAAAAATGAATAGAGCTAGTATTAGAAATTGGTATGAGATTTATTAGTATATTTTGGTAAAATTATGTTGAGAATACTGGATAATTAAGAGGCAGAAGATGGGTTTACGCTGAGATAGAGAAGAGTAAAATCTACTCTATCTCAGCGTCGATAACATTTTAGAAAAATTATTTTTCGAAATAAGCTTTATTCTATTTCAGCGTCGATAACATCTTCGTCATCTTTTTTCTTTTTAGTGTCCGCTTCACCGCTTGAAGCACCTTCTTCTTTTTTGTACATCTGCTCTGCCATTTTGTGACTTGCTTCTGTGAGTGTTTTTACTTTTGCTTCAATTTGCTCTTTTGTAGAATTTTCATCTTTTAAAGTATCTTTTAATTCAGTTATCGCACTCTCTATTTTTGCTTTTTCCTCAGCAGAAATTTTTTCACCGATCTCCCCTAGTGATTTTTCAGTCTGAGCTATAAGCGCATCTGCTTGATTTTTAAGGTCAACTAGTGCTTTTCTTTTTGAATCTTCAGCCTTGTGAGCCTCTGCATCTTGAACCATTTTGTTAATCTCTTCTTCACTTAGCCCAGAACTTCCGCTAATTGTGATTGATTGAGATTTGCCTGTGCCTTTATCAGTTGAGCTAACAGTTAAAATACCGTTTGCGTCGATGTCAAAAGTAACTTCAATTTGAGGAACACCTCTTGGAGCCGCTGCGATATTTCCTAGTTCAAATAAACCTAAAGATTTGTTATCTTTTGCAAACTCTCTCTCACCTTGAACAACTGAGATGCTTACAGCCGGTTGGTTATCCTCTGCTGTTGAGAATACCTGAGATTTTTTAACAGGTATTGTTGTCCCTTTTTCGATGATTTTAGTAGCAATTCCGCCTAAAGTTTCAATTCCAAGGCTTAGTGGAGTAACATCTAAAAGAAGAACATCTTTAACATCTCCTCTTAAAACTCCACCTTGAATAGCCGCACCGGCTGCAACAACTTCATCAGGGTTTACGCTTTTATTTAGGTTTTTTCCGCCAAAGTAGTCAGAAACCATTTTTTGTGCCAATGGAACACGAATAGAACCACCAACCATGATAATCTCTTTGATAGCGCCATTATCTAAACCAGACTCTTTCATAGCTGTTTTGATGTGGTCAATCGTCTCTTTGATAAGAGGCTCAATCATTCCCTCAAACTTAGCACGAGTAAGTTTTAATACTAAGTGTTGTGGTCCAGCTTCTGTCATTGTGATAAACGGCAGGTTAATCTCAGTTTCAGTAGATGAACTTAACTCTTTTTTAGCATTTTCAGCAGCATCTTTTAATCTTTGAAGAGCCATTTTGTCATTTTTGAGGTCGATTCCATGTGAGCTTTTGAACTCAGCGTTTAGGTAATCAACGATTTTATTGTCAAAGTCATCTCCACCTAGGAATGCGTTACCATCAGTTGAAAGAACTTCAAAAGTACCGTCAGAAATTTCTAAAACCGTAACATCAAATGTACCGCCCCCAAGGTCATAAACAAGTACATTTTCTTCAGCTTTGCTCTCTAAACCATACGCCAGTGCAGAAGCAGTCGGCTCATTGATAATACGAAGAACATTAAGCCCTGCAATTGTACCGGCATCTTTTGTCGCCTTTCTTTGTGCATCATTGAAGTATGCAGGAACTGTAATAACCGCATCCGTTACAGTTGAACCTAAATAACTCTCGGCATCTGCTTTTAGTTTTGATAAAATTTTAGCGGATATCTCTTGTGGCGTGTAGATTTTACCATCTACATTCACGGCCGCCATCCCATCTTTATCAACTATATTATAAGTAACTTTGTCATGTGCTGCTTTTGCATTCTCTTCACTCATCATCAAACCCATAATTCTCTTGATAGAAGAGATAGTTTTATGTGGGTTTGTGATTGCTTGACGTTTTGCAGGATCGCCTACTAAAACTTCACCTTTGTCCGTAAACGCTACAACTGAAGGAGTTGTGTTTTTACCCTCTTTATTAGGGATGATTTTTGCTTCCCCTCCCTCATAAACCGCTACACATGAATTTGTTGTTCCTAAATCTATACCAATAACTTTGCTCATTTTTATTCCTTAATTTGATTTTATTTCATAAAATAAAATGAAAGAAACCTTCATCTTATTAGTCCGTAAAAGGAACAAGTCCCTTTTACTCCGCTCGCGCCGCTAAGGCGACTAAAGTTTGACACTATTGTGTCAAATTACATTTTAATTATTTATTTAATTTTTCTTTGTTTACGAATTAATTCGCGACTACAACCATGGCTTCACGTAAAGGTCTCTCTTTATACTTATACCCTGTTTGAAAAGTTTGAACAATCTGCCCACTCTCAATCGTATCACTGTCAACACTCTGAATGGCATTGTGAATGTTTGGATCAAACGGTTCATCATGTGCAACCATGGTCACTCCATGTTTTTCCAAAGCGGTAGTTAGCTGCTTGAGTGTTAACTGCATTCCCTCTTTAATCTTTTCAATTAATTCACTTGGCTCCGCATTAGATGTTGCAGAAGCTATTGCCATCTGAAGTGAATCCATAACCGGAATCATATCTTTTGCAAATTTCTCGTTTGAGTACTCAACGGCCGTATATTTTTCTCTCTCTAATCTTTTTTTGATGTTATCAAAATCAGCATGAACCCTAGCATATTTATCTTTTAATGCTACAAGTTCCTCTTGTAAGAGGTCGAACTCATTTTCAACAGCCACCGCTTCAGCTTCAGCCTCATCGCTAGTCAGCTCTTTGTTAACCTCTTCTTGCAGGGGTTCTTTTTGTAATTCATCTTTTTTTGCTTGTTGTGACATAATAGTTTTTCTTCTCCTTTTTTATAAAAGATAGCATTATTATACATATTGAGTGTAACAATGTCAAGTGAAACTTTAGTGTGAAAAGTAAGACAAGTTTAGTCTATCTTTATCAAGTATATCTTTTACTGTGATACACTCAAACTAAATACAATATATTAACATAATAATTCATTTTTAGTTTAAAATACATTTGCTTTTTATTCTAAGCCAACATCTGCCAATGCTAAACATGTAAGTACATTTTTGCCGTTATGCGACATTGTATTTATGGCGTGTGTAAATGTTAATCCTGTTGTTATAATGTCATCCACCAATAGTACATCTTTTTCTTCAAAATCTTTAAATTCAAAATTTCTTGGATTTAAGATTCTAAATTCTCTGCTTTTTCCCGCATATGTGAGCCTATTTTGGTCTCTTAATTTATTGAAATAGGGCTTTATAAATTTGCCTTTGAGCTCTTTGTTTAAAATCGCCGTGTGTGAATAGCCGCTTCTTGCATTATCATCAATTGAGATAGATGCCACAAGATTGGAAAATTCAAATTCGGATGCAAACTTTTTAAAGCTGTTCTTTGCCAAAATTGTATAGATATAAAAGCCTATGTCAGTGTGTTTTGTAAAGAGTAACTCTTTTATTTCGTTGTATCTGTAAAAGGAGATAACTTCTATATTATTTAGGATTTTTCTTTTATGAATGGAGGGGGTTAAAAAAGTCTCTTGACATGTAGGGCAGATATGCTCAAGCGAAAAGCTCTCGCACATCATGCAGCGCATTTTAGTCCATTTTTAGAACAGACATAAACGCTTCGCTTGGAAGTTGCACTTTTGTTATGTAAGTCTCCTTCTCTTTAGAACAAGTCCCAAAGAGAATTCCTCTCACTAAAGATTTGAATAAAAACATTTTTTAATCCATTTTTAAAACAGACATAAAAGCTTCGCTTGGAAGTTGCACTTTTCCTATGGACTTCATACGTTTTTTACCGGCTTTTTGTTTTTCCAAAAGCTTGCGTTTACGGGTGATGTCTCCACCGTAACATTTTGCGGTAACGTTTTTGCCCATCGATTTCACAGTCTCACGGGCAATAACTTGTGAACCTAAAGAGGCTTGCACAGCAACTTCAAAAAGTTGACGAGGAATTATTTCTTTCATATTTTTAACTAAAATACGACCACGGGAGAGAGCTTGATTACGAGGCACAACAATGCTGAGTGCGTCAACGGCTTCTCCAGCTACTTTGATGTCAAGTTTTACGAGATCACCTACTCTAAAATCTATAGGTTCGTAATCAAACGAAGCGTAACCTTTAGAGATTGATTTTAAGGTATCGTAAAAGTCAACCACTATTTCATTCATTGGAACCTCATACTCAAGCATCACTCTATTTTCGTTAAGATAAGTCATCTTACTTTGAGTACCGCGTTTATTTATCAGAAGAGTTATAATATTTCCAAGATATTCACTTGGAGTAATAACGGTAGCTCTTACATAAGGCTCCTCAATTCTGTCAATTTTGTTGACTTCCGGAAGCTCCGAAGGGTTATGAACATTAACTTTTTCACCATTATTGAGATAAACTTGATAGATAACAGATGGTGCAGAAGCGATTAAATCAAGGTCGAATTCACGTTCAAGTCTCTCTTTAATGACTTCCATATGAAGCATGCCTAAAAATCCAACACGAAAACCAAAACCAAGAGCCAGAGATGTTTCAGGTTCATAAGAGAGAGAACTATCGTTGAGTCTTAGTTTATTGAGTGCATCGCGTAAATTTTCAAAATCATCCGTATCTATTGGATATATACCGGCAAATACAAAAGGTTTAGCCGGTTCATATCTTCCAACAGGCTCGGACGCAGGATTCTTAGCATCCGTAATTGTATCGCCAACATTTATGACACTTACCTCTTTAAGTCCAAGAACAACTATACCAATTTCACCACATTCAATTGAATCGGTTTTGATACGTTTAAGTGGATGAGGATACATTAAATCAAGAATATGGTGTTCTTCTAGATTACTCATAAGTTGAATATTCTGACCTTTTTTAATATTGCCATCAAAAACACGAACAAGTGCAAGAGCACCAAGATATTGGTCAAACCAAGAGTCATAGATAATTGCTTTTGTGGTTGCATCAGGGTTTCCGACAGGAGCAGGAATTCTATCTACAATCGCGTCAATAAGCGCGCGTATGCCAACGCCGGTTTTTGCCGACACTAAACAAGCATCCGTAGCATCTATGCCGATACTTGTTTCAATCTCTTCTGCAACTTTTACAGGGTCTGCAGCCGGTAAATCGATTTTATTTATAACAGGTATAAGCTCAAGATTATTTTCCATTGCCAAATAAACATTTGCGATAGTCTGTGCTTCAACGCCCTGAGCCGCATCCACAATCAAAAGTGCGCCATCGCTTGAGGCTAAAGATTTACTCACTTCATAAGAAAAATCCACATGTCCCGGAGTGTCGATGAGATTTAAAATATAG
>JAUSKV010000262.1 GCA_030646745.1 Sulfurimonas sp.
ATCAAATACACCATCGCTTTCAATATTATCTATTTTTAGTTCTTTGGTGTAATCATAGTTACAGTACTCCTCGAGTGTATTATTCATTAATACAAAATTTGCTCTTAGATTTGTTAATGCTTGGTTGACGATGGTTTTTAATTCTAGTAGCCCAATGTTGTCTGTCGAAGCTTCAATATGTTGAGAAAACCATCCATTCTCAACTCTATGCATGACTTCTTTTACATTTTGTATAAAATTTTCATCAGCAACCATTTGTGCTTCCGCTCTGCTAATATTTTTATTGATGACAACTGCCATCTGTCCGAACTCGTCTTTGGAACTTATGTTAATCGATTGAGAGTTAGAAGTTTCACGGCTTAAGAATGAGAAGAAAGAGAGAAGTCCTTGTTGAAAAGTAGATATATTCTTTGTTATATTTTCTATAACAAAGTAGCCTGAAATCAAAAGAGCAACGATAATTAAAATTGAAACAAACACAATCAACATTAATGAATAGTTCGCTTCCTTAATTTTATCATCTGCTAATTTATAAACATTTCTATATAATTCAAGCTCAACTTTTCTAAGAAGATCAATAGAAGCTGTTGCGTACTCAAACCAAGCCGATGAATCTACTCCAAAACCTCCTTTCATCCCTTTTTCTTTTGCTATATTCATCATTGCAACGGTTTTGTCTACTGCTTCACCTTTATAAGTGCTTTCATAAAAGTTTTGTATCTCTTTTGATGATAGCACTTTAAATTTTTCTAAATTTATATTATAGGCACCCAAACTACCGCCAAAAGCAAAATACGCATTATCGGTAAAAATATCTTTTGTAAAAGCTCCGTTTAGATTAGCTCTAATACGTCCAAGTGCCTCTTTAACCGAGGCTAAATGTGTATATGCCTGAATAATATTTCTTCCATCTTTATCATCAATAAGCGGTGGGATAATCAATGTGGCATCTAAGAGAGTTTTAATGGCTTTTGAATAATATTCGACTAAGTCTGAATTATTTATGGATAACGTATCAATAGATGTTCTTCTTGAATTTAGGTCATTTAAGGGATTTAAGACAGAAATATCGCCATTTGTAATGATAAAAACTCTTTTTATCTCGCTAGTTGCATTATCTACTTCTTTTCTAATTGAATGAATCTCATTACTGCCTTTTGTACCTGAGTTAGCTATAAATCCTACGCTGAGACCTCTCTCAATCTGTAAAAAATGAACGGCTTTTGCTAATGCTTCAGCCTCTAAAATACGATATTTTGTTATTTGAATATTTTCTTTTATAGCCATACCATAAAATATTTTATCAATAGACAATACTAAAATAGCAATTATAGAAATAATCACTAAAACCCATAACTTAATTTTTACACTTAAATCTTTCACTCGTTTCCTTTTTATATCATTTAATTTCGCTTGCAACACATTTTGTTTATTCTTAATTCGCCAATAAATGTGAAAAGAAAATTGTATATGCTAATTGTTGCAAGTATGTTGCATTTTTATAAATCTTATAATTTCTAATTATTAAATTAAAACTTTATACCTGAAGAATTCACATGTTTAAAATTTCAACTTTGTAAATTCGCGATTGATTATGAAATCTTTTCTGTGGCTCACCGATTTCATCAATGCCGGTACTCCTTCTTTTTTCTTGTAATAATAAGCTTAGCTGGGATGGAAAGAAAATTTATTATTGGAAGTGGTTAAAGCACTTGGATGTTAAGAATCTCGGAGTCGCTAGACGAATAGAAAATACATTAGAGTTCTTGCAGAACTCAATTTATACGCAAAATGAACAAGTCCATTTTACTACGCTAGCCGCTGTGACACTAAAGTTTGCCTCTTCAAGGCAAAAAACTTCTTGCAGTTTTGCAAGAAGTTTATTATCAAAAATAATAACCCAAACGTAATGAAGTATCATACTTGCTGACCGAATCACTGAGCCCGTGTCTATAATCTAACATGCTAAACCAATGAGAATTCCATTGATAAAATAATCCTGCTGAAACGGTTTGAATGGGTACTATACCAACATAGATACTTTGAGATTCTGAATAAGAGGCAGTAATAAGTACTTTATCACTGAGAGCATATCCGGCACCTGCGTAGTATGCTTGCGTATTTTGATAAAAAGCAATATTGGGAACATCTTTATCATTGACCAAAGTGTAGCTGTATCCGCCGAAAAAATTGAGCACTTCATTAATATTGTATTGAAAGCTGATTGATCCAAGAAAGTCAGCTGCTTCATTCCCGTAACCACTTCGATAGGTGGGCAATAGCACACCGGCTCCCGCTTGAAGTACAAGCCCATTGTAAGAAGGAGATTTAGCATAAAGAGCGATGAGGGTATCATTGAACCCGCTTTGGGTATAGCCCGATGATGAAGAATGAAAATACGAGCCTACTATTTGAGCCCAAATATTTCCATTGTAATAATCGGCTTGGAGCGTTTCGGTCATGGTGTCAGATTTTTCTTGAGTAGCGTAATTCATTTGTGAATAGCCACCTCCCATGATAATATCGTAGTGGGAGCCGGTTAGTATAGATTGTGTGCTACAGCCATATTGATCTACCAAATCGGTAAAAGGAGTATTCAGACATCGATCCTGAGCATCATCCACGCCATCAATATCGCTATCGGCGGCGAATAGGTAACCACTTAAAAGAAGAGAGAGGAGTAAGATTTTTTTCATTCTTAACGTCCCATTGGCGATATCATCGGGCTATTAGTATTTCCGGTCTGATGTTGCATTTTGGTATTCTGAGGCATTTGTTGCATTTTTTGAATATTATTCATAGGCATCTGAGATATTGGTGTACACATTGAGCCGCTCATTTTTGTCTGAAGCGTGCCAATTGTTTTGGCACGTTCTTCTTCGTTCATAGATGCCAGTTGCAGTTTAAGTTTATTCATTAGCTCTACACGCTCTTGGGGAGACACTTTATGAATTGCCTCTATTTGATCGTTAATCGATTCGGCGCCAGACAATAGAGTGGAAATTAGAATCACTCCAGTAAGTGCTATTTTGAAAGATTTCATTTAATATTCCTAATATTTAGTATCTGGATTATAGTATGCAAGTGTTAGCAAACCGTTAGCGCTTGAAAATTAAGACTAAGAAGGCTCCCTTTCCCAAGTGTGCTTTCGACTGTAATAGAGATTTTCATGCTATCACAAAGTTTTTTGACGATATGCAGCCCTATCCCCAAACCTCTCTCGTGTTCTTTGTAAAAGCGGTCAAATATTTTTTTTGGCTGAGCAATTCCTTTCCCTGTATCTTGGAATATAACCAAAAAAAGAGCAGGATTTATTGTCACCGACACAGAACCATCAGCGGTATTGTATTTTGCGGCATTGCTGAGGATATTATCGATGATACGAGTCATGGCATCACGATTCGCACGAATAAACAAAGAATGGTGATTAAGAGAAAAAGAGAGTAAGGGATAAATTCGTTGAAACATTGAGATTCGATTGTACAGCAAGGTGTTGAGCTCTATATCCTCTTGCTGCAATTCATGTCCTTCAAGATAGCTTTGCAAATTGTTTCCCAAAGAAGCAATGGTTTGAATACTATATTCGATACGTGCTATTTTTTTCACGTCATCAGGATGAGGATTGAGTCGACTGACGTTTAACCGAAGAGATGAAAGAGGCGTGCCCAAATCATGCAAAATATCGCGACTAAATTCTTCTGTCAACTGTAAAGCATGCCGCAATGGATAGAGTGCATAAAGTGAAAACATAATGGATAACAGAGCCATCACAAATAATGCGCTTAAATAATATTTTACGATGCTAATTTTCAATTGCTGCAACTGCAATTCATAGTGTTTCTGCGGGAAACGAAGCTTAAGCGCGTAGGTATCGTTATTAGGAATCGAAAAAAAGCTATAAAGACCTTGTGGCTCCGAGCTGAGGATATAAAGTTTACTTGATTGAAGAGGAACAAAATCAAATTCAAACTGGGTACATTTAAAATCAAAACTACACATTTTCATCTGATTAAACAGCGTTATTTCAAGAGACTGTTTTTGTTTTAGATACTCGAAATAGGCGAGAAATCCGCTTAATAACGCCAAGGAAAGGAAGAAAACTAAAAAGCTCTTCCAAAATGATTCACGTTCAGCGTATTTCAATACGGTACCCCACCCCTCGAACATTTTGAATATCCCAATTCGTTGTGTGTTTGAGCTTGTTGATAGCAACTCTAAGAGCAGTATCGCTGGGATGCTCCATCAGTTCAAAGAGGCTCTCTTTGCTCAATGTTCGCCCTATATTGGTGATGAAAAGACGAAGCAGAGGCAGTTGGACATCTCCGAGCCAAAGAAGCGTTCCGCTTTTGGTCACTTCTTTTGTTTTAGGATTATAGGAGATAGCTCCGTAATGGAATGTACTTTGACATTTGGAAAACTTTGCTTCAACCCTCACAAGTAATTCTTCGGGATAAAACGGTTTTTTAAGATAATCGTCCGCACCCAGAGCAAAACCTTTGGTAATCGATACAATATCACTCAATGCACTGATAAAAACCGTCGGTGTCAGATCATCGGCATTTCGTAACTGTTCTAAGAGATCAAAACCGTTCATTTCAGGAACATTAATATCAAAAAGATAGAGATCATAATGAACATCATACGCTTGATTTGCCGCATCCACTCCGTTGCGCACCCAATCAACATCATAATGAGCTTCATGCAACATCTCTTCGATACTCTCTCCCAAAATAAAGTCATCTTCCATCAACAGAATTTTCAATCAAGCTTCCCTTTCACATTTGGAGAAATATAATAGACATTATCAAAAAGTTTTGTTTTTTTAAAACACTTTGGTAAAGGCTAATATTGAGAGTTTCCTCTCAATATTTAGCGTATGCGTCCACCTCTGAAATATCCTTGTTGTACAGGTATAGTTTGTTTTGTTTGTACCCCTGTTGTGCTACAAGAAGCTAAATTACTTTGTGGTATGACGCTACTTCGTAGCGCTTGACGTTCCGTTAAACTCAGGGCTAGCACTTTTGTTTGCGCCGCGCTTTGAAAAGCGACTAAATCAGCAGTTGGAACGCTTCCTCGTAATGCTTGTAACTGTGTTATAGTCATAGTACTATAATCGGTAGCAAAAGCTGAAAAAGAGACTGCACTCAAAAGAGCGATAATGTTGAGGGTTTTCATGGTAATTCCTTTGTGTTTGGATAACGATATTATCCCATAGCTGCGTTAGTGAAGTGTTAGCGAAGTGAAAGAAGCAGTATCAAATACTGCTTCAAGTTTAATAAATTTTTATCATCACGATTTATGTGAACAATTTATATATTTTACTTTATCTAAACTGTTAAACACACTTGCCGTTGCCTTTTCAAGTTCTTTAGTTATATTATCAAGAACTTCCGAAGAAACTTCGTCAATGCTGGCATGGACAAAGGATTGCACACCACTGTGTACTTTTTCATGTACTGCTAAAAGTTCTTTCCATTCAGGAGTTTGTGCGTATTGCTCATTTGAATGTGAATCAATCCATTTACCTAGATTACATTCATGATGATTTACAACTTTCCATGCGACAGACTCTGTTTTTAGTTTTTTATAATTGTTCTCTTTAAAGTTAAGATGGTCTATCTTTAACTTTGAAGTATCAAAAGACATGGCTATATCACAACTCTGTTTTTGGGATTCACTGTCGAATTTGATACGAGAGAGCATCTGTTCAAACAGCTCTGTTTTTCCTAAAATTTCATTTGCAATTTGAGCAACATTGCCGGCAGTTTTTGCATTTTGCTGTGTCATTTGGTCTAATTGAGATACCGCATCATTTATTTGACCAATACCTGCCATCTGTTCACGACTCGCATTTGCCACATCTCTTACCATTTCATCCGTCTGAGCAATTTTCTGCGAAATAAGAGCAAAACCTTCCATCATGTTTTTTGAAGTTTCTAATCCGCCTTGAGATTTCACACGCGCTGTTCGTGCCAATTCTTGAATCTCTTTTGCCGCATCGGCACTTCTGCTTGCGAGATTACGAACCTCTTGTGCAACAACTGCGAAACCTTTTCCTGCATCTCCTGCAGTTGCTGCTTCAACGGCAGCATTGAGTGAAAGTATATTTGTTTGAAATGCTATATTGTTAATAATATCTACCGCTTGGTTAATTGCTTCAGTTGCATTAACAATTTCATTCATAGCATCAAGACTCTCGCGAGCTACAATATTTCCTCTCTCAGAAGCTACTTTTGCTTCTTTGGCAACATTTGTCATCTCTTGTGCTTTAGCCGAATTCGCAGATACATTCGAGGTTAACTCTTCTATAGCAGCAGCCGTTTCTTCTAAGCTAGAAGCCTGCTCATTTGCACTTGTACTAAGCTCATCGCCCGATAATGAAAGCATATTTGCATCTTTAGAAAACTCACGAGAAAATTTTGAAATCAAACTAAATGTTTCACTATTAGAAGTCGAAATAGCTTTTAGTGCTTGTCCTACAGATGCAAAAGAACCTCTACTCTTATTATTATGAACTGCCTCATAATTACCTTGAGCAAAATTAATCAAAATAGCTAAGAGTTCCGAAAAAGTTTTTTCAGTATTATCAAGCATTAGATTTAAAGATTTTGACATTTTATTGAGTGAATCGTCACTGAAAGAGGTAGATGCACGATGAAATAAAAAGCCCTTGCTAGATTTATAACAGATGCTTTCAAAATCGATAATACTTTGTTGTTGTTCAATATATTTTTTCTCTAAGCTATGAATATTTTCATTAATTAATTCAATCATACTGCCAAATTCATCATTGCCGGAACATTGTATTGTCTCAACTCTTTTTTCTTTTCCGTTTAAAAAGTCAAAAAATGAGAATAAACCTACTTGTATTTTTTCAACTTTTTTTGTAATACTAATACCAATTAACCTAGAGAAAAAAAGCAACAATAAAATAACAATTAATATGTTTAAAGCTGAAAAAATAAGTCTATTTTCTACTACTGCAATCTTTTCATCAATCGTTTTATCTATTTTAGTAAAAAATAATTTTTCAACCTCTCTGTAATCATTAATGACATTTGTAGCTTTTGTAAACCAAACGGAAGCATCAATATTAAACTTGCCTTCAGGCTTAGAAATTGCCAGAGCTATAGTATTTTTAACAAATACCGAATCTTCTTTTAGTTTATTTTTATTAAATAACGCAAGAACTTCAGGCAGCGCCAAAAGTGCAAATTTATGGTCATTACACTCAATAATTCCATTATTTACACACAACCCGACATATGCACCCGGAGCAAACATGTCTTTTATAAAAGCACCATTTAAAGCGGCTCTTGTTTTTCCCAATGACTCTTTTGCTGATGCTATATGTGTATATGCTTGCAAAGCACCTGATACATCTGCATCACTGATTAACGAAGGAAGTTTTATAACTCTTTCTAATAAGGAAGCAATTGTATTACTAAAGTATGCTGTCGCATCCTGCATTGAAATACTAAGTGAATCTATGGCTGCTCTTTTTGTAGAAAGATTTTCACTAAATATACTCGGTAACAAATTTTTAGCTTCAGCCAATGTTTTGTCTGTATTTTTTCGTTGATTAAGGAGTTGTTCTATTTTATCCTTTGCCCCATTTGATGCTATAACCCCTGCCGTTAGCCCACGCTCTGATTGAAGTTCATGAACTAAATCTGCGATTTTTTTTGCCTCTAATGTTTTGTCTTTAACCAACACCAGAGCATTTTTCTCCTCTAAAACAGAAGAAATAGAGTGAAACCCAAGCATAAATACACCTATTACGCTTACGAATGAAAGTAGAAATAGCCTCTTTGTGACAGACATGTTACGTGCGAAATTCATTTTTTATCCTTTTTTATTTGATTTTAAACGCTAATCGGAACAAGTCCCGCTTAGCTACGCTCGCCGCTATGGCACTAAAGCTTGACACTTTCGTGTCAGAATGACTTTAAACGCTAATCGGAACAAGTCTCGTTTAGCTACGCTCGCCGCTGTGGCACTTTTGTACTAAAGCGCGATGCAAAAAATCACTCAATGATTTTTTGTAAAAGCTTATAAAATTATTACCTTTTTATGTTGCAAATTTGTTGCAAAAACTATTCAATTGGAGAATAGATATTCATTTTGCAACAAACTTGCAACACTTCGGTTGTATGATTTCATTTTATTTCACTTAAACAAATACACGGAAATAATAAAAGAAGGAAATAAATGAAATTAATTAGAATAAGTTTAATGACACTACTGCTAACAGGTGTTTTATTTGCTGATGGAAAAGATTTAGCAAAATCATTAAGTTTAGATCCTAGCTCTAAAGCTATAAAGCAGTGGGAAAAGATCTTTGAGAGTAGCGAAAAGATGGGAAAAATGGGAATAGAGAAGTTGTCAGCGTCTGATAAAGAGGCATTGAAAAAGTATTTAACAGATCACGCAGCTGATTCTGATCATCCAGCGGCAGCCGGAATATAAACATAAATCAAGGAAACGAATATATGAAAAAAGTAGTAAAGTTAAGCCTAGTAGCTTCATTAATAGTTGGAGGAAGCCTCTCTTTAAATGCATCGGTAAATACATCAGAAATTAATTCTGAATTGCTAAATAAGATAATTTCCCTAGAAGCACAAATCAAAGAGATAAAAGAAACACAATCAAAATCAAATGACACAATTGAAGAGAGAGTAGATAAAATCGAAACTTCAACAATGACGGATAAGATAGATTTTGGTGTAGATTTTAGAACCCGCGCGGATAATTTTGAAGCAAAAGATGCTTCGGGGGATAAAACTTCATCTAAAAACGTATGGTCAAATCGTTTAAGACTGAACATGAATTCGAATATTGCAGATGATATGAAATTTACAGGTCGATTAAGTATGTATAAAAATTGGTCTGATACAGGCTCAAGCTATTTGTACTCTTCTATGGATCCGATGCAAGGAAGACGCCCATCTGACAGCGGTGTATTTGTTGAGAGAGCATATATCGACTGGACGGCAATAAGCGGTTTAGTTCCGGTTACTCTTACAATCGGTCGCCAACCTAGTTCAGATGGTCCTTCACATCAATTTAAAGATAATACGGTTCGTAAAGCTACTTATTCGGCACTTAGTTTTGACGGTGCAGCTGATGGAGTAGTTGCAACTGCAAATTTGCAAAAAATTACAAGTGTTCAAGATATGGCTCTGAGAGTCGGTTACGGCAAAGGGTATCAAGATGATACTACCTACACATATATCGGTGATTCAAGCGCAATAAAAGACACTAATGTTCTTGGTGCATTTTTCGATACAGGGCTGGGTGTAAACGGTTCACTTTTACAGCTTAGTGTAGTCGGCGCAACCGATGTAGTGTCAAATACTACTGATTTATCAGGTATAAACACAAATACAAACATCGGTGACGTAATGCTCTATACTGCTATGTTAGAGTTTACAAATTTATCTAATAGCGGCTTAGACCTGTTTGCTCACTATGCGATTTCTCAAAGCAAACCAAACGGTGTAACTTCAAATCAAGCAACACCTTATGGTAATTATCCTATGGGACTTTTAACAAATACACCCGGTGATACAGAGCAAAAAGACGGTCATGCATTTTGGTTAGGCACAAGATATACAATGCCGATACAGAGTATAAAAAATCCAAAAATAGGTGTCGAGTATAATCAAGGTAGTGAAAATTGGTTTAGTTTTACCCAAGGTTCAAACTCTTTGACAAACAAACTTGCTACTCGCGGTAATGCGCTTGAAGTTTACTATATTCAGCCAATCAACAGATACGCAAATCTTCGCTTTGGTGCAGAAATGATTGATTATGATTATGTTGGAAGTGGCTATCAAATCGGTACCCCGATGAAAGTTTCTGACATGGGCGGAACAACTCTAGATAAATTAAATAATTATTATTTATTATTTAATTTATCTTACTAAAAATAAAGAGTTTATGATATTCATAAAGTTTTTGAGCATTAAAACAAAAAAATAAGGAGAAGAAATGTTTAATATGAAAGTAAAAAGTCAGCTATACATGCTACTTACACTTTTAGTAATTGGGTTTAGTACATTATTATATACCAGTATGCTATCAGTAAATAATACAAGAATGACAAATGAAAGGCTAGTGCTAATAGGTCAATTTGAATCAATACCTGCCAAAATAATGATGAATTTAGTAGGGTATCAACTTCTCTTCAAAGAGGATTTTATAAAAGCGTACGATAAAGAATTTAAAGATTTTAGTACAGTAGCTGAAGAATTACACACTATTGTATTAGCTGAAGAAAATAGAATGCGAATAAAAGAAATATCAGCCCTTATAAAAGAGTGGAGTGAGATAAATGTTCCTAGAGTAGCTATGCTAAAGCAATATCAAAGAAAAATAACAGATGATGCTTTTACAGAGAGTGAGAATGGACTTAAGTTAGCTGTTTTGACTAAAAAATCGGCTGATATATTTAAAATTATTGAGACGAAAACAACGACACTAAAAGAAAGTGTAATCAAAGTAAATATAGATAATGCGGAGAATATTTTCAAAATTTCTATCGTATCTATCACCCTGATGACTTTAATAACTATTATCTTTGTATTGTTCTTGATTAAAAATATTATATCAAGAATATCTACCATCCAACTCGGCTTAACCTCTTTCTTCTCCTTCCTAAACAGAGAAACATCCAAAGCCGAACCAATTAACCTCGACTCAAAAGACGAATTCGGACAAATGGCAGTTAT
>JAUSKV010000263.1 GCA_030646745.1 Sulfurimonas sp.
GCACATGCCGTTGCATTTGCCATGAAACTTGCAAAAACTTTAGACAAAGATAAAACTATTTTAGTAAATCTAAGTGGTAGAGGCGATAAAGATATAGATTTTGTAATTGAGAATTATCCTATTCCAAACGCTAAGTTTTAGTCTCGTTTCATTTTATGACTTGGCATGTGGGAATCCACATGCCGTAATTTTCTTCTTACATTGAATTAAAAATTCATTCCTATTGCTTTAAATCAAAATATAAAAATATAAAAAGCATATAATTCCTCATTATTATAAAGGAAAAAAATGAGTGAATTTTTAGGTCAGAACACATCTTCAAGCCTTCCAGAAGGTCATCCAATTAAAGTTTATCTGGATGAAAACAAATTAATCAGAGAGTTAATATTCAAAATAAACAGAATAAATATAGAAGAGAGTAGTGAAGAGTTTACAAAACTCTTCTCGAAACTTTGTCTTGTTGAAAAGCATTTTGCCAGAAAAGAGAATCAACTCTTTCCATACCTGGAAAAATATGGTTGGACAAGCCCTAGTCAAAACATGTGGGCCTTTCATGACCAAATAAGAGATGAGATTAAGGCTGTCCATGGTGCAATTAAATCTCAAAATACACTCCACATAAGTCAAAATTTACACCGGGTTTTTGAAAGTTTAGAGCATATTTTACAAGTTGAAGAGGGAAGACTTCTGCCAAGAGCATACAGCATGTTAAGCAGTGATGATTGGGAAGAGATGAGAGGCGGTGATGAAGAGATAGGTTGGATGTTTGATGAAGCACCTCCTGCTTTTCCTGCCGTAAGTGAACAAGACTATATACATCCTAGCCAAGATACAAAAAAAAGAAAACTCCCGTTCTCTCTTGATGATAGAATCAAGCTTGATGAGGGTTATTTGCTTCCTGATCAGATTAACTGGCTTCTTAAATTTATGCCTGTTGATATCACTTATGTCGATGAAAACGATATTGTCTTATTCTACAACCGTGGAGACAACAGAGTATTTCCAAGAAGTGCAGGTATCATCGGTAGAGAAGTGAAGTTTTGTCATCCTCCTAAAAGCGTTGATCAGGTTTTATTGATACTAAGAGAATTTAAAGCCGGAAGAAGAGATGAAGCAGAATTCTGGATAACATTTAAAGATAAGTTTATTCATATCAGATACTTCGCTATTAGAGATGATAAGGGTTCATATAAAGGGGTAATAGAAGTTAGTCAGGACGTTACGCACATTAGAAGTCTTGAAGGTCAGCAGAGATTACTTGACTGGGAATAGGTAAAAGTAGAGAGCGTAGTTTAGTAAGAAAAAAATATAATTTATGGCTTAATTTTTTGATAAAAATCCCAGTGTAAACCGGGATAACGAAGTATAATCTTTATGAATGAGGTAAAAGACCATACAAGGAGAATCGTAGTAGCATTGTATATTTAATTTGTTACAAAATCGTTAACAGATTTGTATCTATTTTTTGATAATATACATAGTCAAATATATTAATGGGCAGAAAATGAAAGAAATATTTTCTAATCTATCTCAAGCACTATAAAGGATGAACATGAAAGTTTATAACTCATTGGAAGAAGTGAGACACGATATAGACATACTCGATACGAAGCTAGTTGATTTAATAGCGGAGAGAAGTCAGCTAATACGCCAAGTTGCCAAGTTTAAGAATAGCGTTGAAGAGGTAAAGGCTGAGGATAGAATTGAGTTTATATTACAAAAAGCTAGACAACAGGCTATAGAACTTGGATTATCTCCAAATTTGATATCAGAACTATTTACTATTATGATTAATGAAATGGTTGAGACGGAGATTTCTGAATTTAGAAATAAACAATCTTTTTAATTCAGATAAAAAGAGGTTATTCCTCTTTTTATTTATATCTGTACGTGATTCGTCCCTTATCAAGACTATAGGGTGTTAGTTCTAGTTTAACACGGTCACCTGGAAGTATTTTGATATAGTGCATACGCATTTTACCTGCGATATGACATAAAATAATATGTCCATTTTCTAATTCAACACGAAATGTTGCATTTGGCAAAGCCTCTATGATTTTGCCATCAACTTCGATAACATCCGATTTAGCCATTATATATTCCTTACTTCTCTATGCAAGAGATAAAATTTCAGCTTTACCGTTGATAACTGCAACAGTATGCTCATAGTGTGAACCGCGCAAACCATCGGCACTAACAACATCCCACTTATTTTCTAAAATAATTGGTTTTGAATTTTTTTGACAAATCATAGGCTCAAGACAAAAAACCATTCCGTTTTTAATCTTTGGACCTGCCTTGGCATTCTTTCCATCTAAATAATTCGGTATTTCAGGCTCTTCATGAGGTTTTTTTCCTATTCCATGTCCGCAAAAACTATGAAGCGGAACAAAACCTCTTGCTCTTATGAAATTTTCCATTAATAAAGAGAGCTCTTTAAATCGCATCCCCTCTTTTATCTCACCTATCGCATGGTATAAGGTATCTTTTGCACATGCGATTAAATCTTCATCTTCTTGGCTTATTTTTCCAACTGCTACCGTAATGGCAGCATCACCGAAATATCCTTCAAGTTCAGTTCCGATATCATAACCTATAACATCTCCCTCTTGAAGCCTATAATCTGTTGGAATACCATGAATAATTACTTGATTGAGTGAGGTACAAACAGCATTAGGAAAACCATAGAGACCTTTAAAAGAGGGGTTTGCACCATGAGAGCGGATAAAATCCTCTGCCATGGCATCAAGTTCTTTTAGTGAGATTCCTACTTTTGTATTTAAACGCAGAAGTTCTAAAGCACCGCCAACAATTTTGTTAGCAGCCCTTAATTTTTCAATTTCATCAGATTTTCTAAGCGCAATGGCCATTTTTATAGACCAACCGCACTTAGTGTTTCATATTTGCTCATATATAGCTGAGCTTCTATTTTTCTCATAGTATCAAGTGCAACTTGAACAACAATCAGGACTGCTGTTCCACCAAAGAAAAATGGTACGCCCATTCCCTTGATAATCATAAATGGAAGTGTCGCAACAAGACCAAGGTAAAGAGCACCCGTAAATGTTAATCTACTCGCAGTTTCATTTAAAAACTCTTTTGTAGCTTCACCTGTACGAATACCTGGAATAAATCCACCTTGTCTTTTTAAATTATCTGCAATGTCTTTTGCATTAAATGTAATTGATGCATAAAAGAATGCAAAAAATACAACAAAAACAAAGGTTAACAAGTTGAAAAAGTAACTATTCGGGTGTAATAAATCAGCTATACCTTGAATAGTAGGGTTAGTACTACTCGATAAAACTGTCATAGGAAACATTAATATTGCACTCGCAAAAATAACAGGAATAACACCGGCTAAATTCACTTTAATTGGAATATAGTTCATAACTCTTTTGTTTTGGTTTTGCATCATAGTCTTTTTAGCATATGTAATAGGAACACGACGCTCACCAAGCTCAACATAAATTATTATTGCAACAGTTCCTAGTATAAGCGCCAAAATAGCAATTACAGTTAGAAAGCCCATAGCACCGGTATTTACCATTGTTACAGTTTGACCTATAGCACTCGGAATTGCTGAAACTATACCTGCAAAGATAATTAAAGAGATTCCATTGCCTATTCCGCTTTGAGTAATCTGTTCACCTATCCACATTAAAAGCATTGTTCCCGCTAACATTGAAACAGCAGAAAGTGTAATAAATGTAGTATGGTCAACTAATATAGCACTATTCCCACTTGGTCCGGTTAAACTTTGAAGTCCAACACTCACACCTATAGCTTGAATTATAGTAATAACAATTGTCGCATAGCGAATAATCTGCATATACTTCACCATACCGTCACGCTCTTTTTTCATTTGACCTAAAGTAGGAAATGTAGCAGCTAAAAGCTCCATAATAATTGAGGCAGTGATGTAAGGCATAATACCAAGCGATATGATTGAGAGTCTCTCAACAGCGTTACCGCTGAACATATTGAAAAGACCAAGTGCATCTGATTGATGTGAATCGAAGAATGAGGCTATAACAGCAGTATCTACGCCTGGCACTGGCACATAGGCCAGTAGGCGGTAGATAAATAAAAACCCTATTGTAATAAGTATCTTATTAACCAGATTTTTATTCACGACTAGTTACCAGTTGTAGTAATGTTTTCGTCTTTAATTTTTGATGCTAAATCTTTTGCAGTAGCACCAACCAATTTAACTTTAGTAACCATAGCACTGATTTTATGAACACTACGGATTGTTTCCATAGTAATTTCAGCCAATTCAGCGATAGCATTGATTCTTTCAACATTGATTACATAAGGTTTTACGACACGAGAAGTAAATCCAATTTTAGGTAATCTTCTTGCAAGTGGAGTTTGTCCACCTTCAAAGTTTCTTTTTCTTGAACTACCAGAACGAGCAGTTTGACCCTTTCCGCCACGAGTAGAAGTCTTACCCATGCCAGAACCTTGTCCGCGACCAACACGCTTACGAGAAGATGTTGAACCCTCAGCAGGTGTTAAATTTTCAATACCCATTTTCTATCCTTTTATGCGAGACAATGCTTCGATTGTAGCACGCACTAGTGTGTTTGGATTGTTAGAGCCAATTGATTTAGTAAGAATATCTTTAACACCAGCAAGCTCAAGAACATGACGAGCAGCTCCACCAGAGATAACACCAGTACCTTCTGATGCAGGCTTTAATAAAACACGGCTTGCGTTATATTTATGCTCAATATCATGTGCAATTGTTGAACCTTTAATCTTAACAACTGTTAAGTTTTTAAAAGCGTTATCAACTGCTTTACGAATAGCATCTGGAACCTCTTTAGCTTTACCAACACCATATCCAACAGTACCTTTTTTGTTACCTACAACGATAAGTGCAGTAAAACGAAAACGGCGACCACCTTTTACAACTTTAGTTACACGACCAATATTTACAATTGATTCTTCAAATTCATCTCTATTGATTTCCATCTTGGCCCCTAGAACTTAATTTCGTTAGCACGAAGTGCGTCACCAAATGCAGCGATAACGCCATGGTATTGGTAACCATTACGGTCAAATACAATTTCAGAAATATTAGCTTTTTTTAGCGTAGCAGCAAATGCCGCGCCAAGTGCAGCTGCACCTTCTCTGTTTGATTTATGACCTGTCGACTTTGAGTGAAGTGCAGCTACTGTTGTAGCAGTTACATCATCAATAGCTTGTACACTTATATAACGATTTGAACGAAATACAGAAACACGAGGAAGTGAAGCACAACCAGATATTTTTGCACGAATACGACGCTTACGCTTTAAGCGATTAGCAACTTTGCTTTTTAATACTTTAGCATTCATTTATACTCCCCCCTTATTTCTTAGAAGTTTTACCGGCTTTACGCGCGATATGCTCTTCCATGTATTTAACACCTTTACCTTTATAAGGCTCTGGTGGACGGAAAGAACGAATTTTAGCAGCAACTTGACCTAGAGCTTGTTTATCATGACTTTTTATAGTAATAACATTTTTCTCTACAACTGCTTCCATACTTTCTGGCAACTCATAGTTAATATCATGAGAATAACCTAACTGAAGATTAAGTACATTGCCATTTACTGCAGCACGGTAACCAACACCATTAATTTCTAACTGCTTTGTATAACCAGTAACTAAACCAGTCACTATGTTTGCAGCTAAAGCACGGTAAGTTCCCCAAAAAGCTCTATGAGTTTTTGCCTCAGATAGATTAGCAAAAGTTAATGTATTGCCTTCAATAGTAAAAGCAACATTTCCTCTTGTATCTAAATCAACACTATTTTTGCCTTTAGCAAAAGTAATAACATTTCCATTTGAACTAACATTTATATCAGCAGTAAATTCTACCGGTAATTTTCCAATTCTTGACATGCTATCTCCCTACCAAACCGTACACATAACTTCGCCACCAATGCCAAGCTCATATGCTTTGTCATTTGGTAGTACGCCATGTGATGTACTTACTATAATAGTGCCGTAACCTTTTTTAAATCGCTTATTCTCTTCTTTACCTTTGTAAACAC
>JAUSKV010000279.1 GCA_030646745.1 Sulfurimonas sp.
TTCAAAAGCTCTTTTAGCATATGTCAATATATCGTTGATAATTGCAAAAATTTCTTTGTATAATTTAACGATAAAATTTGTATAACTGTTTTCTCTGTTTTTGAGATTATCATCTGATAAAATTTTTATAAAATCTTTGTATTCAATTCTTTCACCATAAATTTCACAAAACCTCTCATGCATCTGTATCAGTGTATATTTCAGTGATTTTGTATATACAAACTCTTTTTCATTATAGATAGTTACGAATGCATCGTTCTCTTCAAAATATATAAAACAGTGAACCCCACTATTTTGTAATATCTCTTTTGTGTATAGTGATTTAATCAGGAGCGGAGACGGAATAATTACATCAATATATTTTAATTTTTCTACGGCATCTTTATATGTTTTTTCTATGGTTGAAGGCTCCACAATAAAAACTTGAAAGTGCCTATTTTCATAACTTTTATTATTGAAAACTTCAATGTATCTTATTTGGTACTCTAAAGCTTGGTCAAGGGCTAGTTCATCATATATTTTGTTGTTTATAGCATCAAATAAATCTTCTTCAAGGATATTTTTACTAATCTCTATATGAGAATTAATATATCCCTGAGTATTTAGATATGAAATAATAAATTGATTTTTATCATACTCGGGAGACTTGATATCATTTAAAAAATTAGAAACACCACTAACATAAGAACCGTTATATGGATTAACAGAAGTAACACTTAAAAAAGGGTGTTTCTTTATTGTACTCATAAGCTATTATCCTATTTAAAGTGAACCATCGACATGCAACAAAATTCTTCACCCTTGTAAAACTCTACTCTAAAAATTTTATTATCTTTATCGACAGAAAAGTTTTTATTCATAGATTTGAGATTTATCTTCACCCCACTCTCGTTTGAGCTATTTTTTGATACAAATCCGATAACATTTACACGAAAACTTTTATCATCTATTACCTTAAAATCGTCTTTTACAAAAAAATCTGAAGATTTATCTATGGAAGTTGCTTTCCCGTCAATTTCCACATTAAACTTTTTAGGACAGACATTAGCCATCTTAAAGTATTCAGGTTTTAATGTTGTAATTTCTTTGTTTCCAATATAAGCAATATATGTTCCATTCACCTTGCTAAAATCACCCAATGGGTTTGAAAAATTAAATACATTTTCACTGGATTTCATAGGAGTATAAGCTAAATCTTTTTTTACATCATTTAAATTTAAAGACATGTTTCCATTGATAGCAAGAGTGCCGTAATTGTTTATTAATTTGCCTATTTCCTCCTCTTTTAAAGTAAAATCTTTTGTATAAGAGATATCCATGACTTTCATAAACTCTTCAATGGCTAAAAGGTGATAAAAAACCTTTTGCGAAAGAGAAGATAAATTTTTACTGCTCTCTATTGCAAATGCGGGTTTATTATTAGTTACTGCAAAATAAGTAAGAGAGAGTCTCATAGCCTCATCATCAAATTTTGTATTCGTATTTCTTACATTAAAATTGTGATGCTCTTGAAGTAGATTTTTGTTCACATTATCTCTGACTTTAGAGGCGATTGTGTCTAAATTTCCAAATGGCTGATTTTGTATAAGTTTGCACTGGTCTATAACACAGGTTTGTCCCCATGCAGTAGGATTGAAAATATTTCCTTTATCCTCTTTTCTGTAAAAACCATGCCCATCATGGAGGTTTAAAACTAATGAAACATTCTGTGATAGAATAACTTTTTTTATCTCTTGGACAGTCTCTTTGTCTTTGTCCCCATTTTCCATAAAAGAGAATTTTCTATTCATGTCTCCATTTATGCCTCTTGCATTAGCTTTTATGCTCTCTTTGTTAAGATTTGGAACTATCCACAAGTTTTTGGACTTAATTTTGTAGTGTGTAGCAAGTATGGATGCAGCAAAATAACTGCCCGGTTCATCTCCGTGGACTCCGCCTATTACCAGCAGTGTAGTCTTGGAGTCACTATTCTCTTTCTTGATGATATTAAGATTTGCAGATACATAATTAGAAGAGACAACGAGCATAAAAAGTATTTTAATATAAAATTTATTCATTCTTTGGACTACTGATTTTCTGTAAATATTTTTATTTTATTATCTTTGCTAAGCTTAACCATCAATGTCTTATCACCGACAAATTTTAGTGTATCGGATGAATATATCTCTTTAAATGATATTTGATACATGTCAGGTGCACTAGGATAAGGAACAACATTTATGCGGTCAAATATAATTGTCTTTTTCTCAGATTTACTAAATACTCTCTTCTTGTAGGTTGTAAATGAGCTGAAACTCATTCCATCATCTCTCATAAAATCGGGCGCATAAAAACCTAAATAAGTTTGGATATCATTGTAGAGCCAAGCGTATCTCCATGCATAGAGCTGTGCTAAAAGTTCTGCAAGTATTTTTTTTGGAACATCTTTTTTTGTTTCGCCGCTATTAATAATGAGCATTGTGCTATCTATATCAATTCTTCTATCAAGACACTCTAAACTAGGATTATTGATTGCTATACACCCTTTCGTATAATCATCTCTTTTTTGGTCTGTTGGAAGACCATGTATCCATATTCCGGAACCTCCTCTTCCCCTGTATCTGTCATAGGTGTTAGGGTAGGAAGTAACAAATGCAAGCGGTCCATAAAATGAATCTACTTTGGAGAGTTTTTTTGTTATTTCATAAACTCCAAGAGGTGTTGTTAAATCTCCCTCTCTCATCTTGTCGCCTTTCATCTTGCCTGTAAAAGCACTGTAATCTTTTGCCAATTCAAACTTTTTATTTTTATTCTGTTTGTATAAAACGAGAGTTGATTTCTCTTTATTGCATGTCA
>JAUSKV010000287.1 GCA_030646745.1 Sulfurimonas sp.
ATATTTTTTCAGTTTTTTCTGCCATTTCATTGAAATACTCAATACTAAAATCACCATCATCTGTTGATTTATAAACAGCAACAGACATGGGAATTAATTCTAAAAATTTCTTATCATACATAATTAAATTACCTGCGTAAAATCAGGAAAGGTTTTTTTAACAAATTGAGCAAATGTATATAGAGGTGAATAATCATTTTTGAAAAAAAGCATGACAACAAAATCGAGTGCCAAAAAATACAATATAAAGGGATTTGAACTAATGAAATATGTAATTACTGAAATTGTCACGATTAAAGAGCTGATTCTTAACACATTAGAATCAACCTGCTTAAAATTAAGAGGACAAGCGTATGCCATTGTTATAAACCTATTTGAAATATATGTCAAAGTTTAGTGCTATTTTCTTAAAACAAAGCAAAATTAAACAAAAAAAATAAAAACTATTTTAGCTATAATTTTCACATGCAAACAGACTACATAAATCTAATTGAACCAACGCCGAAATTACACTCAAAAAAATGTAAACTTATCTCTTTTTTTGTAAGAATATTTTTGCAGTTTACAACCCTAACCGCCAGTTTAGTGGCTTGGTATTTATATGACTATTTCATTGCTTTTTTTACTCTTATCTTAACATTTATTATCATGGGAATAGTCCGCTCAAAAATTAGAAACAGCGTTATCCCTCCAAACCAAAGAGAGTATCAATACAACGACCAAGGGATAGCCGACTGGTTTACTGCACGAGAGTTATGTTTCGAGGCAGAAGAGGATAGAGAGTAACTCTTGTTATCTCTCTTTTTATGATTTTATATACAATCTTTTTAAGATAGTTATCATGCTCTCAACCGCTTTAACGGATGTTGTTTCATTTACCGTATGATAACCGATTGTAGGTATTTGAAGTGTTGCCCCTTGAATTGCCCCATTTGTTGCACGAATAATTCTTCCTAGCTCCGTAGTTCCTAATAATCTTTTGGTTCCATTTTGCGCCACTCTATTTTTCAAATAAATGTCTTTAAAATGAAACTTTATATTCTCTTGTTGTGCTATTTTTTTCATTCTGTTTTTAAGCGGAGACCTAAAAACAGCATTCGTATCACGATTTCTTAGAACTATATCA
Organism: Sulfurimonas sp.; assembly: GCA_030646745.1. Lineage (GTDB taxonomy): Bacteria > Campylobacterota > Campylobacteria > Campylobacterales > Sulfurimonadaceae > Sulfurimonas. Next base: position 1,127 of record JAUSKV010000287.1, read on the forward strand.
AGTTGATGTATGTCATCTAAACTAGAGTAAGGACTTGTGTCAAGAACAAGTAGCTCATTTGTATTGATGTTAAATCTTCTAAACCACTCAAGCAAAAATCGCCAACTCTTTCCAGCCTCTTCTGAAGCCGTAAAAAAAGCCGTTCCTTTGTAGCCGATATGGTACATATAAATTATCATGGCCACTGATATTACATTGTCTAATTGTGCAGAAATCAGATTCTCTTTAAACTCAAGTCTATCCATAAAAGCTATCGGAGTGGATGGAAATAGATAATCAAAACCTTCAACTTTAAAAATAATGTTGTTTCGTCGCTCACACAAAAAAGCTTCTTTAATCACTCCAAGCCCTAAATAAGTGCCTGAATAAGGCTGATATGCTTGAACTTTTTCGTCCACAAATCGTGATGTAAAATTGTGTAAAAGCTGTTCTGAATTTGAGTTACCGGTTAAATCGGCTCTGTTTTTTGCTATAAATGCCGCATATTGAAATTCATTATGTCCAGTGCAGATGAGTCCATGTCTATCGGCATGTGCCGAGATATAACCACTCTGTGGCTCATCTCCCTTCGCAACCAAAACCCCGTCATAATATTCAACCGCTACACCAATCTCTTCAAGCTCTCTTTTTACAAACATGAAAAAAGGGTGCTCCGCCCCGACCACACTCGGTACTCGAATGAGCTGTTTTAAAATATCATAAAATTCTTCCATGTAGTAGTTCTAAGCTCCGATACTATCTTTTTTTATTTTTCTTTTCACAGGATTTACCTTACATACAGGAGTTACATTTTTTGCAATATACTCCATAATTTTATCGGCAATATCAATACCTGTTGATTTTTCAATACCCTCTAATCCCGGGGAGGAGTTTACCTCCATAACAAGCGGACCACGGGAAGATGGAATCATATCCACCCCGCATACCCCAAGTCCCATGGCTTTTGCGGCGGCGAGCGCTGTCATCTTCTCTTTTCTGTTAAGCTTATATGCAGTTGCGCTTCCGCCTTGGTGGAGGTTTGACCTGAAATCACCCTCGGCACCCTGACGCTTCATAGCCCCGACAACTTCTCCGCCAACTATTAAAACTCGAATGTCTGCCCCACCCGCCTCTTCAATATACTCTTGAACAAGCAAGTTTACATCCATTCCATAAAATGCGTCAAGAACCGATTTTGCAGCTTTTTCGCTGTCCACCAAAACAACGCCGACACCTTGAGTTCCCTCTAAAATTTTAAGAACCAAAGGCGCTCCGCCGCTGAGTGCAATAACATCTTTTGCACTTGACTTATTTGAAGCAAAAACAGTTTTTGGCATGTCAACGCCATGTTTAGATAAAATCTGCAGACTTCTTAATTTATCTCTGCTTCTGGCAATAGCTAAATTTCCCGCAACGCTAAAAGTGTCCATCATCTCAAAGTGGCGTACCATGGCAGTTCCGTAAAATGTTCTGCTTGCGCCGATTCTAGGAATAATCGCATCCGGTGCCGGCAAAACTTCACCGTCATAAATAACTTGCAGATGGTCTTTCATAATCTCAATACTGCACTTAAGATAATCAATGACTCTGACATCCCAACCTCGGAGCTTTGCAGCCTCTAGCAATCTTCTTGTAGAGTACAATTTAGCATCTCTTGATAATATATAAACTCTCATTTTAGTACCGTTTTTCATTTTACCTCTTTTGTTAAATACTCTTTTGAAACATCAACCAGAAATTTATTTGCTAAGAATTTTTTTCCTATAAGCATAGGAAATTTCATGTCCGAACGATCTGTCAGGGAGACAACCGTCTTATACTTTCTTCCAAAAAAAATCACATTAATTTTAATAGAAGGTCTCTCTTCAACTTGTCCATTTGAACTCTTGATTTTTTTAATTTTATAGAGCGGCATCTTCATTTTTTTACCATGATAAGAGGCATGCACTTCATCAAGAAGTTTAAAATGAACAAAGTTTTGCTCATCAATAAATATATCATCACAATGCAAAGCGTTAGAATCCGCACCGGTATCAATTTTTACATCCAAATCATAGAGTTCTAAATCTACAATCGAAATTATCTCTTTTGTTCCAATAATTTTCTTTTCGTGCATAGAGAACACCTCCTCACTATGCACGGATTATAGCATATAATAAGTCTCTATTAACCTAAAAGAGGATATTACGCGGCTCATTTTGCAGATTTATTCTTCCAAAATTTTATACTAATTTCAATTTTGCAACAAACTTGCAACACTACTAGACTATGATTTCGGACGTTAAATTCAATCTTACAAGAAAGGTAAAAAAATAATGTTGCTTAATAAGTTTTTAAGTTCAAGTATGATAGAGAGAGAGAGCAGAAGTAAACGATAACAATTATCAGAATCCAAAAGCTCTTTTTCTTTCTTTTCTTTTCCATCCCTTTAAACAAATCCCTCTTTCTCAGAAAGATTTGTTCTTCCTAAATTTCACACTGATTTCAATTTTGCAACAAACTTGCAACACTACTAGACTATGATTTTGGACGTTAAATTCA
>JAUSKV010000293.1 GCA_030646745.1 Sulfurimonas sp.
TCCAAACACCCAATTATTGCTATCGACGCTCTTAGGTTAAACTCTTCATCATCAACAAAATAGTTATATTTGTCAAACTCACTCTTAATATTTTCTGCTAAAGCTAAAGCCTCTTCTATTATTTCGATGTTCTCCAATAGCACCATAAACTCATCGCCATAAAGTTTATATATTTTTATTTCATCCGTAGAAAAAGTTTTTAAAAATTGTGCCACCTGTTTTATAATCTCATCACCTGTTTTATAACTATGTGTCAAGTTTATAAAATTAAAATTATCTATATTGACCAACATTAAAGTTGGTTTTTTAACAAAATTCACATAATCTATTTTTAATTTTTCAAAATTGTAAAGATTTGTCATAGAATCTTTTTGAAGCATTTCAATTAATCTATTTGATTGTTTTTCAATAGTTGCTTTCTGTTTTTTTAGTTCAATTTGCAGATGAGCGTCAAAATCTTGTTTAACTTTCTCAGAGTGTATTACATTTATTATTTTAGATAAAACTGCTATCAGTTGCACCTGACTAATTGGCTTTAATATATATCCATCAATATTTAACTCAATAGAGTCTAACAAAATATCTTTGCCGGAACTGGCTGTTATGAAGATTGCTTTAAACTCTTTCTCTTGCAACCTCAAATGATGCATCATCTCTAAACCATTCATAACAGGCATAGTAATATCACTTATTACAAGATCAATATCATTGTTTTTAAAGCACTCCAGACCCTCTTTGCCATTTTCAGCCACAATGATATGTTTAAAAAATATACCAAGAAGCCCATTCAGCTCATGTCTGGCATCTTCATCATCTTCGACGTAGAGTAAGTTTATATCTTCTGCATATTCAATTATTTCTTTTAGCTTATCCATGCTTCACTCCAACAACTTATATCAGTAAATACTTCAGAGTACATTTAACGGTTCTTTTATAAAATAGCCCTGAGCATATTGAATGCCTAGACTTTTGCCCTCTTCTAGCATCTCTGCGGTCTCAACACCGACTAAAATACTTTTAATATTTTCATTCTTTGTATAATCCAGTATAAAAGATAAAAACTTTTTCATATTTGAATCTGTCAAAGATTTTTGCAGTAAAACTTGATTTATTTTAATATATTCGGGTTGCAGTATAGATAGCAATTCTATATTTATATTGCTGGTTGCAAACCCTTTGAGCGCTATTTTAAATCCCAACTCCTTGAGTGTTACCAAAGATTTTACTACATGACTCGATGGTTTTAATAGTTCATAATTCACAATATCAAGAATAACTCTATTGTATTGAACCTTATATTGACTACATAAATAGACAAGATAATCTTTCATAGCACTATTTCTCCATTCAGCATCTGAAACATTTATATGAAAAGGAAATTCAGTTGGAGCCAGTTTCTCAAAACTCTGCTTAAATACACTTTGTGAGATCTCTTCGAGTATTCCGGCTTTTTCACTTAAATCAATAAAAAATTCCGGTAATATATACTTATTTTCCTGTTTAATTCTAGCAAAAACTTCATACGAAAATATTTCTATACTATTAATATCTACAATAGGCTGATAGAACGGTACTATTGTTTTTTGCTTCAATGCTTCAAGCGTGACTCCAAGCCATGCAAGGGCATTATTTTTTTGAGCCTCTTCCATGTCCACATCCATCTTGACAACCAGATTACTATTTTCGTCACTTCTTATATTGTCAACAATAGAGTTGACATGAAGTAAAAACTCCTCACTAAGATTAGTGACACTACTGCTCTCTTTGATTAAAATTACTCCATAAGAGAGTGTTATATAAATTTTTAAATCATTGAATCTAATTATTAAATTGTTATTATGGTCAGAAAAAGCTTGTACCGCTTCAAGTGTCTTGTCTAAATAACGTTTATTTACACCACATATAACAACGTCATTATGCAGTTCCACTATGTTCTCATCTTCTATGCCGAAATTTGATAAGTGCTCTTTTACCGAATCTATAATAAACTTTTTTGTTTCACTGCCAAATCGCTTAACAATCTCATTAAACTTATCCACAACCACTAAAAAAAGTGCTTGATCACTATTTTCTAATAAATCTGAAAGCTTTTTATCTTTTTCATTATCTCCATCATCTTTTTTATCCATCTCTATTAAATGGCTTACTTTGTAGAGAAGATGAAATAGTTTATCCATAACAACTGGTTTTAGCAGTATTCCATCCACCTGAAATTCTATGGAGTTTCTTAAGTTTTCGCTTGTATTATGAGCAGTCATAATAATAATATGTTGGGTAGGATTAATTTTAAGAATTTCACCAATTAAATCAACACCATTCATCTTAGGCATTGTTAAATCTGTAATCACTAAATCATATCTTTTTCTACTGTATTCTTCCAGTGCCACTTCACCATTTTCTACAGATTTTACCTCTTTATATAAAAGTTGGAATATATTCGAATACTGTTCTCTTGTATCTTTTTCATCTTCAACATACAATACAGAAATATTTTTTGTAACACTACTTAATTTTTTATGCATCTCTAACACTTTTTGCTCCTGATAAAATAATTTTATTAAACAGAAATCATTACTAAATTTTTTCCACCTTTTTTTGCTTTCATAATAGCATCGTTAGCTCTAAATAGTATATCTTTTACGATATCACTGTACATAAATTCTGTTACACCAAAAGAGCATGTTAACTTTGATTTATACTCTCTATTTATTAATACTCTTAAAGAATCTGATTTTTTAAAAGCACTCTCTAAATTCATATCTTTATAAATGATTACAAACTCTTCACCACCGTAGCGTGCCAGAAATCCGCCATTTTGAAGATTCTTTTTAATAAAATTTGCAACAGAACGAATAACCTTATCTCTCACTTGGTTCCCATAAAGATTCTTGATTGCACTTAAATTATCAATGCTTATCATAACCAAGGAGACACTTTGATACTTTTTCTTTAGAAAATTTTCGAATGTTTCATTCAGATAATTATCAAATTTATATTTATTGTATAAGTTAGTAAGCGTATCAATTTCAGATAATTTCTTCAACTCCATAGAATTTTTATCTAAACTGTTTATATCCGTAAATACTGAAACAAGTGTATTAATATTTGGATAAAACTTATTTGTTAATTGAAAAGCCTTAAGAACATTGTTTTTATCTTTTAAATACACTTTCTTACTATTATTTTCAAAATTTAGAGCGTCACGCTTGTACTCTTCATAATCTTTATAGACCACATTGGCTGTCTCATTTTTTATAAAAGTGTAGAAATTCTCATTTACTTTTATACATTCTTCCATACTTTTATAACCTAAAAAATCTAGAAATGAGTTATTTATGTATCTGATTTTTCCATCTGTTTCTAGTAGAGTAAAGACAGGTGATAACTCTAATGCTAGATGCAACAGCTCCATCTCTTCTTGCATCATGTCAAACCGATTTATAAATTCCAAGTCAAAGATAGCTTCATACAAGCGTGCAAAGAATTTTTCTTTATCAATCGGTTTAATTAAATATTTATCTACACCCAGTTCTAGAGCTTTTAAAAGATGTACATTTTCTATAAAGCCGGTTAATATTATAAAACCAACTTCTG
>JAUSKV010000026.1 GCA_030646745.1 Sulfurimonas sp.
TGATAGAATCTATGGAAAATGGGCTTGAAACCATAGTCGGGCGACATGGAATAAGACTCTCAGGAGGTCAGAGACAGCGACTAAGCATAGCAAGAATGATTATTGCAGACCCTTGTGTGGTAATCTTTGACGAATCTACATCCGCACTGGATGTTCATACTGAAGCGAAGCTTTTTACAGCAATAACACCTCTTTTAAAGGATAAAACAGTCATAACTATAGCTCACCGGTTAAGCACGGTCAAAAATGCCGATAGCATCTATATACTAGATGGCGGAAAAATAGTCCAAAGAGGCACACATTCCGAACTAGAAATCGAGCAGGGGCATTATATGGAGTTTATAAAAAATCAGTTGATTTGACATTTTTTTCTATATATTATTCTTTAATTTACACTATTTTTAGTATAATTCTCGCATATATATCTTTCTAGGAAGGAGTTCAAGATGCTTTCATCTCTTAGCACAAGCACAAATAATATTTATAGCATAATGTCACATGAAAGTGCTGCAATGAGCAATACTGATACAAACAAAGCTGCTTCGATAGCTTCGGATATGCAAAGAAGTATTCAAGAGACTCAGGCGGCTCGTGAAAAAGGGAGCACGGATAGTTATAAGCAGACACTGCAGAAGGTAGATATTTTAGTATAGTTGGCTTTTTGAGCCAACTTAAGCTTCATAGAGCCAACTTAATCTGAAAAGACTTCCTATTCCAAGTTCAGAAGTTACTTCAACATTGATTTCAAATTCTTCACAGATTTGTCTGACAATACTCAATCCAACTCCAAAGCCGCCTGCAAGGTTTGAGCTTCTTTTATAAAGTTTAAATATCTCCTGTAGTTTTTCTGTCTCTATACCTATTCCCTCATCTTCTATGCTAAAAAAACTTTTTGTTAAAGTGACAGTTATTGTTGTATTTGGCATAGAGTATTTTATGGCGTTTGATAAAAGATTAGAGAAGAGCAGTTCTGCTCTTGCGTCTATTATTTTTAATACAGAGTCATTTATATCTGCGTTAATAGTTATATTTTTTGCTTCACTTAATTCACTGTAATATTCTATAATACGGTTTAATATGGGCTTTAATTCTATAAGCTCTACCTCTTGCTTCGGCATGTGGAAATTCAGATATGCCAGTGATTGATAGATGCTGTAGAGCTGCTTTGTGCTGATAGAGATATTTTTTAGAATTTTCTCATCATAGACACCCTTTTGTATTGCTTTTTTGGAACTTATTTGCAGGGCTGTTATCGGAGTGTTTAACTCATGCGATATATCTTGTATAAACTGCTCAATCTGGTTCATCTTCTCATGAATTGGACGCATAAAAAGTTTTGAGAGCAGCCATGAAATAACGGCTATGGCTAAAAATACAACTATAATAGTAATCAGAATATTTTTTTGCAACATCTGCAACTCTTTATTCTATTCACTTGTTCTTACCACGACATATTGTATAGCCAAATGCTCCTGTGGAGAAGAAGAGACCAAGATTTTATAGCCATTTTGTTCAAAGTAACTGCTCTCAAAAACTCTTTTTTCTATAGTTGGCACCAGTATATAATCATAATCTTTTTCTGTTTTTGGAAGTGCTAAAGGAGTGCCGCTCATCTGCGCATGTATTATCAGGTTTGAGACACTATCGGCTAGGTGCTGGAGTTTGTAATAGGTTGTATTTTCCAAAGAGTTTTTTTGTGCACTAAAGTACCAAAAACCGGAAAGCGTAACAAAAAGCAGTGAAGAACCCAGATAAAGAGTTAAAAATGAGTAGAATGATTTTTTTTCTAGGTTATTCAAATTTATATCCTTCCCCTCGAATGTTTTTAATATGTTCTTTTCCCATATACCGTCTCAGCTCTTTTATAAGTGTCCGAATAGTGTCAGACGAAGGCATCTCATCATACTCCCATAAGTTTTGCAGCATCTCATCAGCAGCTATAACACGATGGCGATTTTTGTACAGATAGTGCAAGCAGGCACTCTCTTTGTTGCTTAGTTTGTGTGAAACTCTTTGATTTTTTAACATGTGTGTTTGCATGTCAAACTCTATCTCTGAAGTTAGACGTATAATTGAATTAAGCCCAAAATGTCTTTTGATATTCTCTATGCGTTGAGAAAGCTCCTCTAAATCAAATGGCTTTTTTATAAAATCATTCGCCCCTGATTCAAAGGCTGCCTTGAGGTATTTTGTATCATGAAAAGCGGTTATGAAGATTGCCGGTGTCTCATCATGAAAACTTCTCAAATTTTTTAAAAGCGAGATGCCGTCACCATCAGCAACGTTGATATCGAAAATATATAAGTCAAAGGAGTTCTCCTCGCTGAGGTGCAGAGCTTCTTTCATGCTGTAGGTGTGCGTAACACGATACTCTTCTTGTAAAAAATCTACCAATATATTTTCTAAGACTGTATCATCTTCTAGGAGTAAAATATTCATAAAAAGTATTATACCTCACAAACTCCTCACAAACTCTAAGTACAATTTTGCTATATTTTACAAAAGGATTCAAAATGAAAACATTAACTAAAATCTTACTCGCAACCTTGTTGGGTGCAAGTTTACTCCAAGCGGCGGCATTTGAAAAAGTAGCAAATGTTCCGGAAACAAAAGTTACACTGAGCTCAGAAAAACCGCTCTCTACAGGTAGCAATACCCTGAAAGTTACTATAGCAGATGAGAAATTCAAAGATGCGCAGGTGAGGATAAAAGTTTTTATGCCGACGATGTCTGGTATGTCGGAGATGGTAAGCGAGAGCGAAGCTAAAAGCCTTGGTAACGGCTCATTCAGTGTAGAGGTCAATCTGTCAATGTCCGGTACTTGGCAGGTGCATATCTTCATCACTCCAAGTGATGGCAAAAAAATAAGAGCTAAAACTTCACTCAATATCTAAGGATACTCTATGCGAATTTCTATTCTCTTATTTTTGCCTCTTTGGCTGAGCGCTGCAACTCTTTACGCACTCATTGAACATGCAAAGAACAGTCATGTTTCGCTTCAAGCAATAGAGCAGAAGCTCAGCGCGGTAGATAACGAGTATGAGGTCAGCAGAAATTTCGCAAACCCTGAACTCTCTTTCAGCGTGAGTGATATTCAGCTTAAAGAGCCGATTAATCGCCAAATTGAGCCCATGCAGTACAGTGCCGTAAACATCAAACAAACATTTCCTTACTTTGGGAAAAGAGATGCTAACAGCAATAGGGTAAGTGCAAAGAAACAAAAAATTAGCTCCAGTTTAGAAGAAGCAAAAGTTAAACTGGTTGAAACTCTTAAAATTGCTGCATACACTATTTGGCAGGTGGAAGAGGAGATTAAAATAACAAACGAGTACATCAAACTCACTAACCAAAATATCAACCTCTACACCTCTTATAGCAGCAGAGATACGAAATCACACATGGGAATCATGTCGGCAGAACTCTCCCTTTCACAACTCAAAATCAAAAAAAGCAAATTTGAGAGTCTGCGAGATGGCTTGTACAAAAAAATCAGTTATCTGAGTGCCATAGATGTTAGCAGTGTTGAGTTTTCTATGAAGGTGGAGGAACCAAAAAACATTGCCTACTACCTCGATGCAACCAACGAGAACCGTTCGTACAAAGTTAAAAAAGCTATAACAGAAGAAGCGAATGCGGACATAAAAGTAAAAGAGTTGGCTTCGTTCGTTGACTCAAGTGTTCAGGTCGGTTACTATCGCCGTGAAAATTTTGAAGATTATCTGAGTGTGGGGGTTGCCTTCTCTCTCCCAATTTATTGAACTGAAAAATTTCAGCTTGAAGCATCGAAAAAACTCTCACTTTCAAGCCAGAGCGAAATGAGTGATTTTAAAAATTTTCTTAGTGCAGAGGTTGAAGATACGTATTCAAGACTTCAATACTTCTATAAAACATATAATATTATCTACAATGACTCTCTGCCCCAGCTTGTGCATATGTTTGACTTGACAAGCTCAAGCATTGAGAACGGCTCAGACCTTTTTGTCTATATAGAATTGTTGCAAAAAAAACTGGCTCTCGAAGAGCAGGGCATTGAAGCGGCGGTTTCCTATTATAAAACTTTAGCCTCGCTCGAAGCGATGATAGGAGAAATACAATGAAATATTTACTACTGATAACTCTCTTTTTAACAATTGCTCAGGCAAAAGAGGCAACAGTTGAACAGAAATTTAGTGTTCAAACTGTAAAGGTAAAGCAATCTTCACATACCAAAAGTATGACAAGTTATGGATTTGTAAAAGCAGATGACTCCTTGGTTTATGATGTCGCACCAAGATTTGGCGGTTATGTGGAAGCGCTTTATGCAGACAAAATTTATAAAAAAGTGCAAATGGGTGAGGCTTTGGCGAAGGTTTACTCTCCCGAAGTGTCAAAGGCAAAAGATGATTATTTAAACACTATCAATTTCTCAAAAATCAGACCAAATAAAGAGATGCTGAGCAGTTCAAAAACAAAACTTGAACTCTTAGATATTCCGCATGCAGAGATAAATGCAATAAGTACCAGTGGTTCAGCTTCGCCATATACCACTATTGTTTCACCTGCAAATGGCTATGTATTTAAAAAATCACTCAATAATAACGCTTCATTCAGTGCAAATAAAACTATATTTGAGATAGTAAGTCTAGATAGGGTTTGGGTGGAGCTGAAAGTGCATCAAAACCAACTCGAACTTCTCAATAAAATTAACAGCTTCAAACTCACAACACCATCTTATAAGCAGACATTCAGTGCTAAAAAGAGCGAACTTTACCCTGAGCTTGACCAAAAAGAGGAGAGTTTTACGCTGAGGCTTGAGGTAGATAATAAAGAGTTACTTCTGAAACCCGGCATGTATATGAGTGCGCAGATGAGTTCAGATGTTAGCGACTATCTCACTTTGCCGTCCACTGCAGTGATAAGAAAAAATGGAAAGTTTTTTGTTTTTTCAGTCGGAGAGTATGTGGGTGAATATGCTCCAAAAGAGGTTGAAGCAGAGGTTTTAAATCCTGATATCTACATTATAAAAAGTGGACTGAACGATGGTGATGAAGTTGTTAATAATGCACTGTTTATGATGGACAGCGATGCACAGATAAATGCACTCTATTAATTTGACTATATGGGCACGTGTGTTCTATGCCATGTAAAAGCATAGAATAAAGTCCATTTAGTCAGCGCTAGCCACTATGGCACTAAAGCTAACTCTTTTGCGGAGTAGAATAAAGGGAGAAAACCATGATAGAAAAAATAATAAGCTTTAGCGTAAAGAATCGCTTTTTAGTGCTGATATCTGCGCTGTTCTTGACTTTTGCCTCTTTCTGGGCACTTAAAAATACACCGCTCGATGCTATTCCTGATCTCTCTCCTCCGCAGGTTATAGTTCAACTGAACTGGGCGGGACAATCTCCTGAAATCATTGAGGCTCAGGGAACCTATCCTCTTGTCTCTCAGTTTTTGGCTATTGCAAATATCGAGACTGTTCGTGGATTTTCAACTTATGAAAATGGGCTTATTTATATCATATTCAAAGAGGGCACTGACCTTTACTGGGCACGTTCACGGGTGCTTGAGCAATTAGCTTCTATGAGCTCACAGCTTCCTGAATCTATGAAAGTTGCTCTTGGACCTGATGCCAGCGGTGTAGGCTGGGTGTATGAGTATGCACTGAAATCCAAAACAAAAAACCTAAGCGAGCTTAGAACCCTGCAAGATTACTACTATAAGTTTGCTCTTTTGGGAGTGGATGGGGTGAGCGAGGTAGCCTCTATCGGCGGATTTGTACCGACCTATCAGGTAATCGTGAGTAACGATATCCTTGTGAGGTACAACCTGAGTATTCAAGATGTTGCAAAAACTTTGCAGGCAAACAACAACGATACAGGCGGACGAATCGTTATACAAAATGGTTACGAGTGGATGGTTCAGGCTAAAGGGTATGTAAAAAATCTAGAGGATATCCGTTCCCTTGTTGTGGCTACAAAAGCAAATGCTCCGGTCACAATAGGTGATATTGCAAGAGTTGAGTTAGTTCCCGTTGCGCGCCGCGGAATTGTTGACTTAAACGGCGAGGGCGAAGTTGTAGGTGGAATCGTAATGGTTCGCTACGGCGAAGATGTTTACTCCACTATTAAACGAATAGAGAAAAAGATGAGTGAACTGAAAGTTGAGGGTGTCGATGTCATCAATGTATATAACCGCTCTAATCTGATTGAAAAGGCTGTAGGAAACCTGAAATCTACACTCATCGAAGAGAGCATTATCGTTATCATTATTATCGCTCTGTTCTTGATGCACTTGCGTTCCTCTTTCATAGTTATCATCATTCTTCCTCTGACTATTGGAGCTACATTTTTGCTTATGAAACTTTTTGGAATCGGCTCGAACATTATGAGTTTAGGCGGCATTGCTATTGCTATCGGTGCCATGGTGGATGCAACGATAGTTATGATAGAGAATGCCCATAAAAACATTGTAAAGCTAGAGGAAAAAAAGGGCGAAAGCCTTACAAAAAGCGAGAGATTTGAAGCGATAACAAGCTCATCAAAGGTTGTCGGTCGTCCTATCTTTTTTGCGCTCTCCTTGGTTGTGGTCTCTTTTTTGCCTATCTTTGCTCTCTCGGGGCAGGAGGGACTTCTCTTTACCCCTTTAGCCTTTACAAAAACATTTGCAATGACGGCTGGTGCGATTCTCTCTATAACTTTGGTTCCTGTTTTGATGCTTTATTTTATAAAGGGGAAGATTCTGAGCGAGAACAAAAATCTGCTCAACCGCTTTTTTATCCGGCTCTATCACCCTGTCATTGTATATGGACTCAAACTAAAGTACATTGTGATAGTTGCTGTAGTTTTAGCTCTTGGATACATGTATCCGCTTTACAGCGCTCTGAAATGGGAGTTCATGCCTCCGCTCAATGAGCAGACTCTTATGTACATGCCGGTAACTCCCTATGGGATAAGCGTTGATCAGAGCAAAATGATTATCCAAAAAACAGATGCAATTATAAAATCGTTTCCGGAGGTTGAGATGGTCTTTGGTAAGGGAGGTCGTGCAAATAGTGCTACTGACCCCGCTCCGCTTGGCATGATGGAGACAATCATCACCTTTAAGCCCCAAAGTGAGTGGAGAGAGGGAATGACACATGAGAAGCTGATGAATGCCCTTGAAGAAGCGCTTCATATCCCAGGGCTTGTAAACTCATGGACTTATCCGATTCGTGGAAGAATTGATATGCTCTTAAGCGGTATAAGAACGCCTCTTGGTATAAAACTCTACGGCAAAAATGCAGAAGGCTTACAAAAGTACGGTAAAGAGATAGAGAGTGTACTCAGAGGTTACGGCAAAACTCTCTCTGTTTTTGCAGATCAAGCGAGTGCTGGCTACTACTTAGATATAACCATGAATGAGAGTGCGATTGCAAGATACAACATTAAAAAAGATTACCTCTTGGATTATGTCTCAACCGCTATCGGCGGTATGAAAATATCTACCATGTATAAAGGATTAGAGCGCTATCCGATTGCGCTTAGACTTGAGGAAGACGAGCGAAGAAGCATTGAGAGCATAAAAAATATCATGATAAAAACCTCTTTGGGTTTCGTACCGCTTAGCACTTTTGCCGATGTTGCATATAGAGAGAGTGCTTCGGTTATCAAAAGCGAGATGGCTTCTCCCGTCACATTTATATATATCACTCCGCAAAGTGGGGTAAGTGCCACTGAGTACAAAGAAGAGGCAAAAAAACTTTTAGAAGCTGTAAAATTGCCGTCTGGCTACTATGTACAGTGGGCAGGACAGAGTCAATATCTAGAGTCTGCTATGGTTAAAATTGTATGGATTATCCCGAGTGTGATAATAGTCATACTCATTCTTATTTACTTTGCGCTCAAAGAGCCTATCCCGACTCTAATAGTCTTTTTTACCCTCCCTTTTGCACTTTTGGGCGGGCTTATCTACATAAATATATTAAACTTCAACATGAGCATAGCAGTTATAGTGGGTTTCTTAGCGCTTCTTGGGGTTGCGGCTGAAACAGCCATAGTTATGATAGTTTATCTTCAAGAAGCAGTAACGGAGGCAAAAAAGAAGTTTGGAAAAGAGTTTGGCGTAAAAGAGCTAAACGATGCTATCTACGAGGGAGCAGTTCAAAGAGTAAGACCAAAACTGATGACGGTTTTTGCGATACTTGCAGGACTCATGCCCATTATGTACACGCATGGTGTTGGAAGCGAAGTGATGCAGCGCATCGCAGCACCGATGCTTGGAGGAGTAGTCAGTTCGGCAGTTTTGAGCCTTGTGATTATTCCCATACTCTTTGAGATTTATGCAAAAGCCACTCTTAATGATGCCAAAAATAAATCCTAAGCATGCACAAATAAAGGGAGTTCCGATTTATCGGGAACTCCCTACATTTCTTTGAGATAAACTTTAGGAGTCTTTGACTCCACAACTCTTCAAATCAGCATCTAAAAAATCTTTTTTTATAGATGCTCTCGGTTTTTGCCAAGCGTCGTGGTAGTGGCATTTTTTTTTCTCATTGCACTCAATTTTGCCGATAATACAAGCTTTAGCACTGTCTCCGTCGCATAACTTTAAAATATCATATATGGTTATTATTTTTGAGTCTATAAGTTTAAAGCCGCCGTATCGCCCTTGAATAGACTCTATCATCTCATTTTTTGTAAACTTTGTCATGATTTTTGTGAGATATTTGTAGGGGATGTCCAACTCTTCAGAGAGGGTTTTTGCGCTGCACAGCCTCTCTTTGTGTTCATTCATGTAAGCTAAAATTTTTAGAGCGTATTGTGTGGTTGTACTAAATACCATTTTATATCCGAATATAATTTTTTGACATTCTACATGCAATATCTTTTAACTTTGATTATATACTACTTTTAAGTCGTATATAATCTGTTTTAGTCTAAAATTTTCAAATACTACTTCTTAGTGGTAATTAAAGGATTAAATTATGAAAACAGAAAATAGAACAAGATGTATTATTTATACAAGAGTGATGGGCTACCATAGACCAATAGAGAGTTTTAACATCGGCAAACTAGGTGAACATAGGGAGAGAAAATATTTTTTAGAACAAAAAACGGCTGATAAATGAATTTTCTGATTTTAAAAAGAGATGGTACGCAAGAGAATTTTTACTCCTATAAAATTGAAGATGCAATAAAAAAAGCGTATGAAAGCGTGAATGAACTCTACGATGAGGATGTTTTTTTAAATACTATTGAATATATCTCAAAGCTTGAAAAAGT
>JAUSKV010000299.1 GCA_030646745.1 Sulfurimonas sp.
AGAAACTGGATTATGGCAGAGCCCTGAAGCATGGCTGACATGTTTTCGGTATTTGTAACACCGTTTTGCATAGTAGTCTGCGAACTTTGAATGCTGAGCGTGCCTAGTTGCTCAAGCCCCATGCCTGCCATGACAAAAAAGAGTACATACAATACAACTATCGTTATAACAAAGGGCATGAGCGCATATTTGAGCATCTTTGGCGTTAAAAAATCATTCATACTTTGCAGTAAAAGGCTTTTATTTTGGTTCATTGTTCGCTCCATAATTCGGGTTTAAGTTTTAGCTCTGACAAAACTATAAAAACAGATGAAATTATATGAAAATAGTGTATAAATCTGCTACTAAAAAATATTTATTATTTGACCTTACGCACTTTTTATAAAAATGCGTAAAACACCTTGTACTTCTCGAAAAACAAAGTTTTACTAAAGAAACATTTTCGCTATGCGAAAAGCGATTCTCTTGTTTTCGTAGCTTTAGGGGGTTGTAGGGATATCTGTCCCTGCCACTAAAATGGACGCGTTCGTTTTAGTGCGTAACATCAGATAGTTATGAATTTTTATAAAACTGCACAAAGGAAAAAAATGACAAAAAAAATATCGGTTATTCTGGCTGCTCTTGCCATAGTAGCACTCTTTTGGTACCTCGTCGGAGAGATTTTCATCTTAAAAGGCAGTGAAAATTCTATCTCAAAACTTCAATGTGTCTCCTATGCACCCTTTTCAAAAGATCAATCTCCAATGTTGTTTGATCAGGGCATGGTGATTTCAGAAGAGCAGGTAAGAGAAGATTTGACTCTGCTCTCAAAATATACGGATTGTATCAGAACATACTCTGTTTTGGGGCTGGAGTCGGTTCCAAAAATTGCAAGAGAGAATGGTCTCAAAATGCTTATGGGCGGCTGGGTGAGCAGCGACAAAGTTTTGACAGAGAAGGAGATAAAAGCTCTTATTCAACTTGCAAGCCAGAATAAAGATATTGTAAAAGCGATTATTGTCGGTAACGAAGCTCTGCTCCGCGGAGAGGTAACAGATACAACTTTGATTGGGTACATCAAAGAGGTAAAAAAAGCGCTTCCGGATGTTAAGGTTACTTATGCAGATGTTTGGGAATTTTGGCTTAAACATCCGCAAATAAGAGAGGTTACAGATTTTGTAACCATCCATATTTTGCCATACTGGGAAGATGACCCGATGAATATTGATGCTTCATTGAAGCATTTGGCAGAGGTAAGGGGCGAAGTTGAGGCGATTTTAAAAGAGAAAAATATTTTAATCGGTGAAACGGGTTGGCCTTCCGAGGGCAGAATGCGAGAAGATGCACATCCTAGCAAGATAAATCAAGCAATTTACATGCGAGGATTTGTAAAGTTGGCAGAGGATAATGGATGGAATTACAACATTATTGAGGCATTTGACCAGCCATGGAAGAGAATGAACGAGGGAGCTGTAGGCGGTTTCTGGGGTTTGTTTGACAAAGACAGAGTGGATAAACATGTTTTTGGAGGGGATGTTTCTAACTTTCCAAATTATAAACCCTTGGCTCTAGGCTCACTTTTACTTGTTTTTGCATTCTCTTTTATGCTTTTAAAAGCAAAGATAGCGACAAAAAGAGTGGTGCTTTTTGGAGTTGTGAATACTCTCTTCGCAATTCTATTTATGCTTCAGGTAGAGCAATATATGATGACGGTAAGAACTGCAATAGAGTTTGGTTGGGCAGGCTTGGTTCTTGCAACACACCTCTTTATATATTATTTTTTACTTTACAGTATCGCTAAAGATAAAAGGCCGGAAATTATAAATATCTCTGCAATTTTCAAACAAAAAATATTTAATGCAGACGCATCTCTCATGGTTCTTTTTTACCTCTCTTTTATTTTTGTTCTCATCTCTAATCTTGCTCTTGCCTTTGAGGGAAGATACAGAAATTTTGAAATTTATATATTTATTATCTCTATTCTCTCCTTTTTGTGGCTCTACAGAGGCAAGTTTGAGAGCATGGATTTTGGCAGATTTGAAAAAGCCTCTTTGGTGATTTTGGCATTCACGACGGCTACAATTTTTGTAAATGAAACTGCTCTTAATCTTTTCTCGGATATTTGGCTTTTAATCTCGTTAGGATTTGCTGCTATTTTATATGTTGGAAGTAAAAAAATAGCCTTGGGCGAACTTAAAAATATTGCCTTCTTGATGATTGCTTTTTTTGCAATTTTTGCCTATCTGAGATACGGAATTTTTATGAATAACGCACTAGCAGCACAGTGCAACGCATCGGCAGACTCTTTTCTTTGTACTTTAAGAACTAAAATCGGTCTGTTTGCCTACATGCATGTTTTTGGAGAAATGGCAGTTGCTGCTGCCGTGGTTGCACTCTTTGCAAACCAAAGAGTACTCTCAATTTTGGCTCTGCTTCTGAGCATCGGCGCATTAATGATGATGAATGCTTTTTTTGGCGCAATCGCTTTTGTAGTAGCACTTTTTCTTCTTACAAAAAATGCTACGCCTAAAATAGTGGGCAATTAAGAACTAGCTATGCCTTTGGCGACGGCGTATCCACTCGCCCATGCAAAGGCAAAGTTGTATCCTCCACGGCGACCCACAATATCTAAAACCTCTCCGCAAAAGTAGAGGTTTTTTTGTTTGAGCGACTCCATTGTTTTTGGATTTATCTCTCTTGTGTCCACTCCGCCGCCGCTCACCTCGGCATGTCTGAAACCATGTGTGCCGCTTACTTCAAATCTCCAGTTTAACATCTGATTTGCTATTTTTTTTGTTAGTTTAAGATCCACTTCTTTTGCTTGCACTCCATGTGAAATTTTTAAATCATCAAGCAAAGAAGTAGCAATTTTGATTGGAATAAGTCCAACCAGAATATCTAAAATAGAAAACTTCGGCATGCTCTTTGCGACCTTTACTATGTGCTCTGAGAGCTGTTGGGCGTTGAATTTTGGAAGCAGGTTTATTGATACTCCTATGCTCTGAGAGTTCATTAAAGCGACACTTGCTCTTTGTGAAATATCCAGAACCGCGAAGCCTGAAACGCCGTAATCCGTGAAGAGAATATCGCCGCGGCATGTGGAATCTTTTTTGTTGTTTACAAGCAGAGTAACCTCTCCATCAGTTTTTGCACCCGACATTTTATGAACAATCTTAGAGTTTAGATGCAGCTGAACAAGTGAGGGATAGGTCGGAATGATTGTGTGTCCAAACTCTTTTGCAAAACTCTGTCCGTCGCTGTTTCCGCCAAGGTGGTGTGCTGCTTCCGAGCCGGTTGCAATTACCACTTTGCCATGTGTTTGGAGAAGTTTTTTAACATTTGTAATCTTCGTATCCGTATGAAAAATAACACCCAGATTTTCTGCAGTCACTTGCAAAAGTTTAGCGACAGATTTTGCTTCATTGCTCAGCGGATAAACGCGTCCATCCTCTTTTATATCGAGCAACAGTCCTATCTCCAGAGCAAATCTTTCAAACTCTTTGAATCCGAAATTTTTGAGTGCATCATTCACAAAAGAGGGATTTGCACCGAAAAAATCATTGTGGCTTAAATTTCTGTTTGTGATGTTGCATCGACCGTTTCCAGAGACTAAAATCTTTTTGGCACACTTGTTATTCTGCTCGTAAACTTCTACATGTGCTCCGAATTTTGCACAAAAGATAGCGCACAAAAGTCCGGATGCTCCGCCGCCGATAATTGCTACTTTTGTCATTATGCTATCTCATTTACTGACATGTTTATGTACTTGAACTCTGTTTCTGCCGTTTTCTTTGGCAAGATAAAGGCAATCATCGGCAATTTTATACATGTCGTTTAGTGTTAAATTTTCTTGTGAATCTTTAAAAACAACACCGATGGATGCTGTTACAAAGCTTGATGCCGAGTTTTTTGCATGTGGAATTTGTAGGTTTTCAATTGCATTTGCTATATTGAGTGCGTACTCTTCAGCTTTATGAATATTATCTGAGAGATAAATTAAGCCAAACTCTTCACCGCCCAATCTAAAGGCATAATCTCCTGCACGATTAGCAAATTCGCCTAAAACTTTACCAATTTTTGCAAGAACACTGTCTCCCTCTTGATGACCGTAGGTGTCATTATAAAGTTTAAAATGGTCAACATCTAGCATGAGTAGAGTTATGCTTTTATTATCTCTTTGAACCCTGCGAAGCTCTTTTTCAAAAATCTCATTGAAGTAACGGCGATTATAGAGTTCTGTCAATTCATCAGTGATAGATAACTCCTCTATACGCTTTTTATCGGTTATATCTTGTCTGATAGCCATATAGCCCATCTTAATATTTTCATCGTTAAAAATTGGAAAAACTGTTGTGTTTATCCAGTAACAAGAGCCATCTTTTTTGATGTTTTTTACTTCACCATTCCATGTCATATCTTTTGTTATTGTTTCCCACATTTGTTGATATATACTCTCTTTTGCATTACTATGTTTTAAAAGATTATGTTTTTTCCCGATAAATTCTTCTCTTGTATAGCCGGTTAATCTGCAAAATGCTTCTGAAACTTCAGTGATATTTCCATCTAAGTCTGTAGATGAGGAGATAATATTTTTATCCATAATGTTTACATACTGTGCAATTTTCTTTTCTGCAGTTTTTAGTTTGCTAACATCTGCAGTATTTAAAAGAAGCCTTTTTTTATCAGGCATGAGAGAGACAGAAGTATTGACATAAACAGATTTATTTTTACCGATGCATTTCTTTTCAAAATTTTCAGCATATCC
>JAUSKV010000307.1 GCA_030646745.1 Sulfurimonas sp.
TTATTTGTCTCAGATGAGCGGAAGTTGGGACAGTGCTTACGATGGCGGAGATTTTTACTCTATGAGCAGACAGGCATGGGCGCACAGGGCAGACCGTGGCTCTGAACACTACTACAATCTGGTAGAAGATTTGGGTGCTAAAGAGGCTGGCCTTGGATTTATCGGTGCAAAATATGAGAATGGAACAGTTGCATTTCAACTCTATGACCAAGTGCTTTTGGATGTTTATAACTCCGCTTTTACTCAGCTAGATTACAAAACAGATATACAAAGTGCCAAGCTGCTTTTAGCCGGACAATTTATAAAATATGACGGTATCGGCTCTATGAAAAACAATACAAATCCCGACGCGGTTGTTGACTACAATACGCATAGTGCAAAAGCAGAACTCTCTTACGAAAATGCCGACTTGAAACTCGCCTACACGGGCGTCAGCGACACGCCTTCCATTCACTTTTTCGGTGCATTCGGTTCGTATGCAGAATTTGCAAGCGGCATAATGGTAAGCTATTTTGAAACATCCCTAAGAGATGCCAATATATTTTCGCTCACTCCGTCCTACGACTTTAAATTTGACAAACATGCAGTAAATTTAAGTCTCAACTACGCATACTATGACCTCAACAGCAACTACACAAAGAGCGGCATTGCAGGTGACACAATAAAGGGTGAAGAGTACATGCAAACATACGCAATTAACACAACATACAGCTATGAAAAAAACTTTGCATGGAGCTTTAAGCTAGCACAAAGAGAGCTGCAAAGCGGTGATCAAAACCTACTTTTCAAAACTCTTGTAAAGTATAAATTTTAGTAGAAATATTTATCTCCACATGCCTATACTTTGATATGTGGACTTTTTTGACTCAAACTTTCTTGCAGATAGTTCCATAACACTCCTCTCTTCTATCTCGTAAAAGTCCCCAATACTCCCTTTGCTTTGCATTCTCTTCGAGGTCAAATTCTGCGTAAATTATCTCCTCTTTGTCTCTACTCGCTTCGGCGATTTTGGCGCCCGTATAGTCTGTTATAAACGATGAACCGTAAAAATTGAGACTGCATGTCTCGCCGACCTCTTCGCCGTATCTGTTTGCAACCACAACCGGAACTGTATTTGTTGCCGCATGTCCCATCTGAACGCGTTGCCAGTGCTCTTTTGAGTCCAAACCAATCTCAGGTTCACTTCCGATAGCAGTCGGATAAAAAATAATCTCCGCACCCATAAGTGTCAAAGCTCTTGCAGTTTCACAAAACCACTGGTCCCAGCAGATGCCAACACCAATTTTTCCATGTGCCGTGTCCCAGACTTTAAAACCTGTATCTCCCGGTTTGAAGTAGAACTTCTCTTCGTATCCCGCTCCGCATGGTATGTGTGTTTTGCGGTAATTATCCATAACAGTTCCGTCCACATCCACAACGATAAGCGAGTTAAAATACTCTGCACCCGCCTTTTCAAAGTAGCTCACCAAAAGGACTATTTTAAGCTCTTGCGCCAAAGAGGCAAACCGATTTATGAGGGAGTTGTTCTCTCTTTCATTCGCCCATGAAAAATATTTTTCATCCATATCTTTGCAAAAATAAAGCCCCTCAAAAAGCTCCGGCAAAAGCACTATTTGCGCACCGCTTTTTGCCGCTTCTCTCACCAACCTCTCAGCCTTAGAGATATTTGCACTTTTGTCTTCACTCATGCTCATCTGAATAGCAGATACTTTAACCATAATAATTCTCCACATACCCTAATTTTTATTCGGAATTTTACTCTAATTTTATTTGAATATTGAAACTAAAATAGGAATTACTTTTTTACTTTCCTAATAAAACACATAGCAATCATAATATTCATAACTTACTTTTGCTATAATTTTTTATATGTTAGACACTCTTGATGTACTCCAAAAACATATTTATAGATTTTACTTATCAAAAAAAATTAGCAATTATTTCAAAAAGGCTTTCCCATGACTCCAACTCCAATCATCGACAACATGGACGTATTCGCCGAAAAATTTGAGGGAGTTGATTTGCACGGCAAAAAAATTACCAAAGCCGAATTCGATGACTGCACTTTCGTCTCCTGTGATTTCAGCGAAACCTTTTTCTCCTCCTGCAAATTTACTGAATGCCGTTTTGAGAACTGCAACCTGAGCCTGATGAAGCTGACCAATACCAAAATGAGCGATGTTGAGTTTGTCTCGTGCAAGATGATTGGGATTGATTGGACGATGGCAGATTGGAAGAGTCTTCTCAATGCCGACCCGCTCCGTTTCCGTGAGTGCATCCTCAATGACAGCAACTTTTTCGGTCTAAACTTGGATGGGTTGATGATGAAAGAGTGCCGAGCCAAAGAGGTCGATTTTCGCAACGGGATATTTAAAAAAGCCAATTTCATCGGTAGCGATTTCAAGGGAGCACTGTTTGGCAATACCCACCTCGAAGGTGCCAACTTTACCGACACGAGTAACACGATGCTCGATATACGCTCCAACTATTTAAAAGGGGCAATTTTCAGTCGTTA
>JAUSKV010000319.1 GCA_030646745.1 Sulfurimonas sp.
TCATTTAGCATATATCGAGTCTTTATCCTTACAATCAGGCAAAAAGTATTTTTTAGCAAAAATGAAAAATGAATATATGGGAGTAGTGAATTTAACAAATATAGTGGAGAATCAAGCTGCTGAACTTGGAATTTATGCAAAGCCAAATACACTTGGGAATGGGACAGTGCTCATGCATAAAATTATACGATTTGCTTTTGATGAAATGAAAATAAAAAAATTATTTGCAAATGCATACATAAATAATGAAAATGCCATTAATCTCTATAAAAAATTTCATTTTAATATTTATGGTAAAAGTAAAGATAAAAATGGTGATTTAGTACAAATGGAGCTATATGATGAAAATAAATAATTTTGATTTAAAGAGGGATGGTACATTTATAATAGCTGAACTTAGTGCAAACCATGGTGGAAGTATAGAAATTGCAAAACAAACAATCAAAGCTGCAAAAGAGATCGGTGCGAATGCCATTAAGCTTCAAACATATACTGCTGATACTATTACTTTAAATTGTGATAAAGATGATTTCATAATAAAAGGTGGAACACTCTGGGATAATAGAAAACTTTATGATTTATATAAAGAAGCATATACACCTTGGGAGTGGCACAAAGAACTTTTTGAGTATGCAAGAGCTTTAGATATAGATATATTTTCATCTCCTTTTGATAGAAGTGCAGTTGACTTCTTAGAGCAGTTTAATCCATCTGCATACAAAATAGCTTCATTTGAGATAACCGATTATGAGTTCATTCGATACACTGCTTCCAAAATGAGACCCATGATAATAAGTACTGGAATCGCTACAATCGATGAGATCCAAGATGTAGTTGACATCTGTAGAAGCGTAGGAAACAGTGAGATAATATTGTTAAAATGTACTTCCGCGTATCCTGCACCTCTTGAAGATGCAAACCTTAAAACTATACCAAATCTCGCACAAACTTTTGGAGTCGTAAGTGGCTTTTCAGACCACACACTTGGAAGTACAGCTCCAATAGTGGCAGTTGCACTTGGTGCAAAAGTGATAGAAAAACATTTTATCTTAGATAAATCCATAGGTGGGGCTGATGCAGATTTTTCAATGGATAAAAAAGAGTTTGCAGAGATGATACAAGCCATACGGGATGTAGAAAAACTTTTAGGTAGAGTTGATTATAGTATGACTGAAAAGAAAAAGCAAAGCCGTAGATTTTCAAGAAGCCTTTATGTCTCGTGTGATATAAAAAAGGGTGAAGTATTTACAGAAAAAAATATCAGAAGCGTAAGACCCGGATATGGAATGCATCCTAAGTATTTGAAAGATGTTTTTGGGAAAGAGGCAGATAGAGATTTTGAATTTGGGGATAGATTGAATATTAATATGAAAGGAGATAAAAAATAATGAAAATTTGTACTAACTGTGTTATGCCGGCAACTAAACCAGATTTACATTTTGATGAAGATGGGGTGTGCGATGCTTGTCAATCCCAAAAATCAAAAAACAGTGAAATAGATTGGAAAAAAAGAGAAGAAGAGTTTTTAGATTTAGTAAAAAAATATAAAACGCATCCAGATTATGATTGTGCGATAGGAGTGAGTGGCGGGAAAGATTCTACTTTTCAAGTTTTAAAAGTTCTTGAACTTGGACTAAATCCACTTTGCATCTGTTTTGAACCAACAATACCAACTGAGATAGGAAGAAAAAATCTTGAAAATCTCAATAATTTAGGTGTAGATTTAATTCACATAAAAAGAAATCCTGTCGTATATAAGAAGTTGGCTAAAGAAGCTTTTATAAGAACAGGAGACAATGAATGGCAAAATCATTTAGGTATATTCACCACTGTTCCAAAATTTGCTGCTAATTTTAATGTGCCGTTAATAATCTGGGGTGAAAGTCCACAAATAGAATACGGTGGACCGGCATCTAGCAAAACTAGAAATACTTTAGATAGACAGTGGCTAGAAGAATTTGGTGGATTATTAGGAAATAGAATTTCTGACATGGTAGGTGTCGATGGTTTAACAAAAAAAGATTTAGCATTGTACACTTATTCAAGTGATGAAGATATTCATAAAATTGGTGTAACAGGTTTGTTCTTAGGATATTATTTTAAGTGGGATTTAAGAGAAGTATTAAAAAAATCCAAGGAACATGGTTTTGAAGTGAGCGATAGACCCATTGAGACAACGTACGAAAATTTTGAAAATTTAGATTGTTATAGCAATCATTTACATGATTATTTAAAATATGTAAAATATGGATTCGGAAGAGCAACTGATAACGCATGTTTGGATATAAGACTTGGCTATATCACAAGAGAAGAGGGTGTAAGGCTTGTTAATAAATATGATGGCAGACTCCCAACGAAAGCTATAAAGGAGTATTTGAAATATACTGGATTTACACAAAAAGAATTTGATAAAATTGTTGATTCTTATACAAATAAAAAGATTTTTAAAAGAGATATTGAGGGTAAGTTTCTAAGAGATATCGATGGTTCTCTTGTAAGAAAAGAAGAGTATCTTGTTAAATAATAAAATTGTTATAATAGATTATCATATGGGTAATTTACGATCTGTTCAAAAAGCATTTGAAAAAATGGGGTGTGATGCTATTATTACCAATGATCATGAAATGATTAGGAGTGCTTCTAAAATAGTTTTACCCGGAGTCGGTGCTTTTAAAGATGGGATGAAGAACTTATATGAGTTAGGTTTGATAGATATATTAAATGAAGAAATTATTAAAAAGAAAAAACCATTTTTAGGAATATGTCTCGGTATGCAGTTGATTGCTAAGAAAAGTTATGAAAAAAGTGAAACAAATGGTTTGGCTTGGATTGATGCAGAAGTTGTAAAATTTGATTTTAAGGATAATGATAAAAAGTTTAAAATTCCACATGTTGGATGGAATAATGTCAAATATAAAAACGATAATAAATTATTTGAGCATATTCCAGACAATAGTGACTTTTATTTTGTGCACTCTTATTATTTTAAAACAGATGAAGATATTGTAATAAGTACAACTGATTATGGATTTGACTTTATTTCATCTGTAAATAAAGATAATATTTATGCTTTCCAATTTCATCCGGAAAAGAGTCAATCAGTCGGTCTAAAACTAATAGAAAATTTTGTTAATTTAAAAGAGCATAGTTAAATGTTAAAACATAGAGTTATTCCTTGTGTGCTTCTAAAAGATTGGCAACTTGTAAAAAGCATAGGTTTTGATTCATTCAGAACCATAGGTCACCCAACATCAACAGCAAGAATTTATAATGCTAGAAATGTTGATGAGTTGATTGTCTTAGATATAGATGCTAGTTTAAACGATGAAGATATAAATACGGAAATAATTAAAGATATAGCAGATGAATGTTTCATGCCACTTACTATTGGCGGTGGAATAAATACAATTGAAGATATATATAAAGTTCTGAATGCTGGAGCAGATAAAATTTCTATTAATTCGAAGGCTTTAAATGATTTGGATTTTATCAAAAAAGCTTCATCTATCTTTGGTTCTCAATGCATTGTGTGTTCTATTGATGTTAAAAAAGTCGATGGAGTATATAAAGTATTTACTAAAAAGCAAGGTTTATTAGATATAAATCCTTTGGAATTAGCTAAGAAATATCAAGAATATGGAGCCGGAGAAATATTATTGACTTCAATAGATAAGGAAGGTTCTACTCAAGGATATGATATAGACCTCATAAAGTTATTTAAAAATGAACTGGAAATACCAATAATCCTAAATGGCGGTATGGGCAAGCCTGAACATGCTGTTGAGGCCATACAAAATGGTGCGGATGCAGTGGCAGCTGCTTATATATTTCACTTTTCACAGTACACCCCCAATGATATAAAAAAAGAATTAAATGAAAATGGCATATCAATAAGAAAGATTTATGAATAAAGTAATATGTATTATAGATATTAAAAAAAAGCAAAATAATCATTTTAACATCAAAAATTTTATAAATGAAGATGCAACAATAGTATCATTAACTCCTTATTCCTCATATTTATTGGATTCTATAAATAGAGAATATAAAACATTTCATGAATTAATAAGTATTAATGATTTTAAAAAGAAAATGTTTGAGATTTATGATGAACTTGAAAAACCTTTTCAAGTTCATCAAGATTTTAGTTTTATATTTAGAGATTTAGCACTAGTAAAAAATTATGAAATATTTATTAATATATTATTTGAATTTATTAATGAGCAAAAAAAGAATAATTATAAAATAATATATATTACTGATACGGAAAAAGAATCTGATATTACAAAATTTAATTTTGTTTCAAATGAGAATAGCGGACTTTTGTACAATAAAAGTATTGATGAATTTAGATATACACATTCTAAAGATAAATATTTTTATATCTTGATGAAACTAAAAAGTATTGTATTTAAAATTATTTATGATAAAAATTTATTTTTTAAAATAAAAAGGAAATTCCTCAGTGAGAATAATACATACTTAACATACGATAATATTAATTTTTATGATTTTTGGAGTAAAACAACAAAGCAAAAGGTGCTGAATTCAAATTTTAATGATGCATATGATTTATTTGTCAAAGATATTTCTAGCGTTCTTATTCAAAAAGGTGCAGAAAAATTTATTGTAGCCATGTATGAAAAAATATTTGATGAATTGAGAAAAGAGATTATAAATCAAAGCAATATTGGTGAAATTAGTTTAAAACCATTTGTGTATTTGTCAAATGATAAAGATTATGTTGATAGTCTGATATACAAAAAAAATAATATTCCATCTATATTTATGCAACACGGAAGCTATCAACATAATCAGATATTTTTGTTATATTCGGAAATAATGCCGGCTAGTATAAATTTTGTCATTAATGAATATACAAAAAAAATATTTTTAAAAAATAATGCAAAAGCAGCTTATGCGGTTGGTTCAATAAATTTTAATAAAAAAATTATAAACAGATACAAAAAGTATGATTTCATTTATATTACACATTGTACTTTATATTCTAATAGTGCCACTTATGTAGATAGTAAAGACTCATTGTATGCGATGGATGGAAATAATATATATATAAAACATAAAAAAATTATTGAGCTATTTGGTGAAAAATTCATACATCAAAATATTTGTATTAAAATGCAACCTGGGATTATAGATAGCATGTTTTATGTGCCATTATTGGAATTAAGCAAAAAGTATAAGAATGTAAAAATAGAATTTTTTGAACCACTGCATAGATTAATAGAAAAATCAAAATACATAATAAGTGATTATTTTTCTTCAGAATTTATGAATAGAGAACTTCATTATAAAAGGGATATTATATTATTTAATAGTGAGCCATTGAAGTTGCCGGAAGAAACATTAGAGGATATGCAAAAGATGTTTATATTGATAGATACGGTTGATGACTTAATAGATAAAGTAGAAAATATAGTAGAAATAACAAAAAATAGAAAGCGATATGATGATATCATAGAATACTACTCTTCAAAAAAATGTGATACCAAAAAAGTAGTTATTGAAATACTTGAGAAAGAGTTAAATGGAAAATAACCTAAAAAGACGATACGAAATAAAACTGTTTTTGACTGCATTTAGAAAAGATATTCTGACAACACTATAGAAATGAATCTCACGAGTATTTTGATATACTTTTGAGAAATTATACCAAATTCGCTAATGTAGATTATAAGAGAGAAGTAAATTTTAATTTAAACTGTAGGTATAGAATAGATGATTAAGAAAATAAAAAAAATTATTTTAAAAAACTTTACAAAAAGTTACTGGAAAAGTAATATTTCTAACAATTGGCATGCTAAAAGGAAAGATGAGTCGTTTGATGATTTCTATGATTTCGCACAAGCAATAAGTAATAAAATTGAAGATTTAAATTTTGACACGGTAATTGAAATTGGTACTGGTGCAGGTACTTTAATATCTTTATTAAGTAAAAGGTTGAATACTTATGATAAATTTATTGGCATAGATATTAACAAGCAGCAAATAGATGAGAATAAAAAAAACTATCAAAACTTAGATAATGTAGAGTTTATATATATGGATATTGCAAAATATATTAATGACACTAATTTAAATAATATTGCCATAGTTTCCCAAAATACACTGGATTATTTTGAAAAAAATGAATTAAAAAAGTTATTTTCATTGATTCATAATAAAATTAAAAATGTTGTGATAGTTGTTAGTAGTTTAAAGAGTAACATAGAGCTGGCAGATAGTATAGATAGAAAAGAGGCTGACTTTAAGGTTTATAGCCATAATTATTATGCTTTACTAAAAGAAGCAGGATATGAGTTGATGAGTATTGACTCGATTAGCGATAGAGAAGTCGTAGTAATAGCCGGATATAAATTAAGCTAATGCAAATAACTTTTTTGAATAAACTTAGTCATATTTTAACAAAAGAAGATAAAAAATATTTATTTTTTCTTCTGTTATTCACAATAATTATTGCACTTATAGAAACGGTCGGTGTTTCTATTATAATGCCATTTTTATCACTAGCAGGTGACTTCTCGTTAATTGATTCAAATATTTATTATAAAAATATATATAATTTATTTAATTTTGATAGTCAAAAATTTTTTGTAATAGCTTTTGGGATTACTATATTAATTTTTTATTTGATTAGAGCAATAGTAAACAGTGTATATGTTCATACAATTATGTATTTCATTAACAGCCGATATGATTTAATCGCCAATAGACTATTTAAAAAATATTTATCTTTACCCTATAGAGATTATGTAAAATATAATACTTCCTCTTTAACTAAAACAATTATCAATGAAGTTGCAAATATTACCGAACTGTTTTGGTTTGTCTTAACTATTATGAGTGAGGTGTTGGTTTTCCTATTTATATATTCTGTTCTAATGTATGTAAATTATAAAATTACAATAGGGATAAGTATAGTTATTATAATTATTGGTTTTTTTATTAAAATTATAATATCTAACAAAATGAAATATTATGGAGTAAAACGAGAGAAATATCAAAAAATATTTTATGAAATACTGAATAGAAGTTTTAACAATTTTAAAATGCTTAAACTACAATCTAATGAGAATACTTTGGGCGATTTTGGTTTAGTGAGTAAACAATATGTGAATACGAAAATCATGAGCAGTTCCTTTCAACAATTTCCAAGATTTATTTTTGAATTTGCTGGATATAGTTTGGTTGTTTTAATAGTGCTGTATTATCTTATGAGCAGTAATTCGACTAATGACAATTTATTATCATTAGTTTCTGTCTTTATTTTGGGATTATATAGAATTTTACCATCTATTACAAGAATTTTTTTAAGCTACAACACAATTCTCTTTCAATACAAATCTTTAGATATTATATTTGATGACCTCAATTTAGAGCAAGAAAATTTAGGGAATGCGTTGGTTGATTTTAAAAAAGAGATTAGCTTGAAAAATGTATCTTTTTCTTATGATTGTCAAAATGTTATAAGTAACTTAAATTTAACTATTGAGAAGAACGATAAAATAGCATTTGTCGGTGAAAGTGGCAGCGGAAAATCTACTTTAGTAGATATAATAATGGGATTACACCAGGTTACAGAAGGAGAAATTTTCATTGATAATAAGAAATTATCAAATGAAAATCTAAATAGTTGGAGAAATCATTTTGGTTATATTCCACAATCTGTGTATCTTTTTGATGGAACTGTTGCTCAAAACGTGGCGTTTGGTTTAGAAATAGATGAAGCAAAGATTATAAGGTCTTTAGAAAAAGCTAATATTTGGGAGTTTTTAAAAGATAAAGATGCACTTGAAACCAATGTTGGTGAAAGTGGGGTGATGCTCTCAGGCGGACAAAAACAAAGAATTGCTATAGCTAGGGCGCTTTATAAAGATCCTGAAATACTGATCTTAGATGAAGCCACTTCAGCGTTAGATGATGAAACAGAGTCAAGAATAATGAATGAAATTTATGAAATAGCAAAAGATAAAACCCTGATAATTATTGCACATAGACTAGGTACAATAAGAAAATGTAATAAAGTTTATAGGGTAGATAATGGAGCGATTATACTTCAATAGTGGCAGTTGCACTTGGTGCAAAAGTGATAGAAAAACATTTTATCATAGATAAGTCCATACGAAGTGTAAGGCTCAGATATGGAATGCATCCTAAGTATTTGAAAGATGTTTTGGGAAAGAGGCAGATAGAGATTTTGAATTTGGGGATAGATTATTAAAATGAGGAATGATAATGATTTATATGTAAATTTTACTAGTTTGAATAATAATGAAGATTGGAATGATACATATAGCTTATATAAAGAAAATATAGAAGTCTTTTCTGAAGTGATAGAAAAGATAATGAATAACTATAAAATAACAAAAATTCAAGCTCGTGATACAGTCTTATACGAATTGATGAGTTCTAATTATGGAAAGGAACATAAAAAATTATTGTATAGTCAAGACAGGTTTAAATGGTTGATTATATATCTTATTACTATGTTTGGTATATTTTTAAATAGTTTGATGTCAATCTTTATTGTTTATAAAAATATAAAAAAAGATGTGTTATTTGAGGAAATGTTTGCTAAAGAAGGATGGAACGTTCGTTTCTATGTATATATAACAAAAATATTAATACATAAACCAATTAGTCAAGCAATACTTTATACTCACCCGGGAGTAAATAAAGATTTTTTTAATAAATCAATTGACAAATGGGATGGCGAAGTTATAAATAGAAGATATTCAAGTGTGATTTTTGGTTTTAAAGAGTCCTGCACTGTAATTTACAATGATTTTTTTTATTTTTATAAACTATTTAAGTTATCAAAAAATGTAAATGTCACATATATTTATTTAAGAATCATACGGAAGTATCTTGTCTATAGTTCTCAAATTAAGAATATAAAAGCAGATGTTTTAGTTGCTGCAGGCGATTACTATTGGAACCCAATAAAATACTTTGTTTATAAAAAAAATATTAAAAACATAATATTACTGCAGCATAATTTTAAAAATGAATATTTGCATAACAGATTATTTCAATACTGTGATTTTTACTATGCACATTCAAATCAAGCAATTGAGAAACTCGAAGGAATACCCTTTGCAAAAAAATATTCAATAGGTAGTTTTCAATTGGTTCCATTTTTGGAGAAAGAGCCTATAGAGTATGATGTAATATTTATAAATCAAACTGTTAATGATGATTTAACAAATGTTTGGCACACTTTAAATCAAAAACAACTTATAGACAACTTTTATTTACTTATAAAAAATTTTAAATTATATCTAGAACAACATAGTGAAATTAAAGCAGTGTATATAGCGAAAAATGAAGCAATAAATTACGAACCTTCAATGACAGTCAAACAAGATTATAAAGATTTACCTAATATTGAGTTTATGGGCACTTATGGGCCAAAAACTTTTGAATTGATAAAAAAATCTAAGCTCATAATTAATATGTACTCAAGTGTTGGGTTTGAGGCTTATGGATTGGATAAAAAAGTTTTGTGGGTGAATTATAATAGATGCTGTGATACATTCAACTATGATGTAGAGAATGAAGATGTACATGTAATAATAAATGACACAAGCTATGAGGCTTTTGAAGAAAAAATAAATTTGCTTTTATCTGATAATAAATAAGTAGATGAAAATTATAAAAAATTAAAAGAAAAATAAATTAA
>JAUSKV010000323.1 GCA_030646745.1 Sulfurimonas sp.
AAAGATGTTATTGAAAAATTGTTTCCAGAGCATGCGAAAAATCTTGAAAGCTATTTTGAGGTTTTAAACGATGATGAGATGGAAACTTTGTTTAGCCTATTAAGAAAATTGCAAAAGTCACAATAGCTTTTTTTTAATTAAATATTACTAATTTAAAGGATATAAGATGAAAATAAGAACGATAGTATTAGCTTCTTTGCTTAGCGCAGGAACTCTGTTTGCAGGAAATTACAATGTGGATTCGTCGCATTCCAATGTTGCTTTTAAGGTTCAGCACTTGATGATATCGAATGTAAAAGGTCAATTTGACAAGTTCAGCGGTACATTTGAGTATGATGAAAAAACGAAATCTTTAGTAGCACTGCATGGCGATGTAGATGTAAATTCTATAAATACACAAATTGAAAAAAGGGATACTCACCTCAGAAGTGCGGATTTTTTTGATGTTGCAAAATATCCGTCTATGAGCCTGACTCTTGTAAAAGTAGAGGGAAATACTGCATATACAAAACTCACAATGCACGGGGTTACAAAAGATGTAAAAATGGAGCTTGAGACAAGTGGTGTCGTAGTCAAAGACCCGTGGGGAAGCACAAGAACCGGATTATCTCTCTCGGGTAAAATAAACAGAAAAGATTTTGGATTGAATTGGAATCAAGTGCTCGAAACAGGTGGTGTAGTGGTTGCAGACGAAGTAAAAATCAGTCTTGAACTAGAAGGTATTTTAGCTAAGTAACACATGGGCAAACCATAAACGAGAAAATATTTTTTAAAGCTACTTGCTTTAAGAGGAGTTCAAAATGTTAAAAAAAATATCAAAAGATGCGATGTATCTCTCAAATCAGGGTTGGCTTGAGAGTAGATTTCATTTTTCTTTTGCCGAGTATCACAATCATGAGAATATGCACTTTGGAGTGTTGAGAGTTTTAAATGACGATATCGTCCATCCTAATAGCGGCTTTGGAATGCATCCGCACCAAGATATGGAGATAATTTCCTATGTAGTCGATGGCGAGATAACGCACAAAGACTCTATGGGCAACGAAAGAACTCTAAAGCGCGGCGAAGTGCAGTACATGAGTGCCGGAAGCGGTGTTTTACACTCCGAATACAACCATAGCAAAGAAAAGGATTTAAGACTTTTACAAATTTGGATTTTGCCTCCACAAAAAGGGTTAGAGCCAATCTATGGAGAGGAGTTATATACAAAGAGTGAGCGTCAAAACAAACTCTTAAACATTGTCTCCGGTAAAGACGGTAGTGCTAAAATTAAAATACATCAGGATGTAAACATCTATGTTTGTGAGCTTGATGCAGGTAAAAGTGTAGAGTATTCACTCCAAGAACATAGACAGATATACTTTGTTCAGATTGAAGGCACATCGGAGATAAACGGCACTTTAGTAAATGATTCGGATGCTATGGAGATTACAGATGAAAACTCTCTATCGATTAGGGCTTTAAAAAAGTCGCATTTTCTATTTATAGAAATGAATAAAATGTAACTATTTTAAGATTTCACTTTTAAGTGCTCCCAAAAGAATTTTATATGTATTCCTTTTGAAAATATACTCTTTTGCATTAAAAAGAGTTTCAAACATAATTCTCCATAAAGTAGAAAAATTTTCGTCACTTCTTTTAGAACAAAGCTGTATTTGCATCTCATGCTCAAGTTTACATAAAATTTGAGCATGGTGCACATAAGATTTAAGTATCCCATACTCAACTCCCACCTCTTGAAAATATGCAACAAGTTTAATAATCGATGCTTCCTTATCTGTAAAATCATCACTACTCAGAGGCATTAAAATTCCATCTTTCAAAAGTTCTTCTAAAACTTCAGTATCGATACTAAAAGTTTTTATAAACTCCTCTTTTGAATAGTGAACTGCCTCTTTTGGAATCGAGCTAAGTGTATTCATAAGTGGTTCCAACATGGCAAAAGAGCTCGACATAGATTGATTTTTATTCTGCAGAGCATACTTTACCTGCTCGTTTGAACTGCCAATGTGCTCTTTCATATACATTATATATTTTATCAGTTCCACATACTCATCACCGTATCTATGCACATTCGACTTAAGCTTTTTTGCCTCAGGCAACAAGCCCTCTCGGATATAATACAATATGGTTGATTTTGGTACACCGGTTCTTTCTACAAGTTCAGATATTTTATATTCCAAGTTGTTCTCTTTTTAATATTTTCATAAGAATTATACCCTATAATTTTATCGTAAAGTTTAACTTAACGTTTTTTTATACATACTAATCAAGGAATAGAAATGGCACATATAAAACTACCGGAATTCGAGGACATGAGTCCGGCAATTCAAGCAAAAGCAAAACCTATTTTAGAAAAAACAGGAAAACTTGGTGATATATTTAAACTTCTCGCCATAGATGAAAAAATCTATTTTGCTACGGATGGAATGATTCAAAAATACCTACTTGATGAAACTACTCTCTCTTACCACATCAAAGAAGCTATCGCACTTTTAATCTCAAAAGAAAACGGGTGTAAAATGTGCGTTGATGTGCATAAAAGCATAGCAAAGATGCTTGGTTTGAGTGATGCGCAGATAGAAGAAATTTTACAGGGCATTGACTCTATTAAAACATCAGATGCCGAAAAAGAGCTTTTAAAATTTTGCATCAAAGCTTCTCAAAAAGATAACTACAAAATCTTAAAAGGTGAGATAGATACGCTCAAAGAGCTTGGTTTCAGTGATGTTCAGATTTTAGAAGCTGTAGCTATCACCGGATATTTTAACTACATCAATACGCTCTCTAATGTTTTTTCTTTAGGAGAGTAGCATGATAAAAGAGATTACAAAATACCCAACAACCGCAAGTTTAGAGTTTGGTGCGAATGTTCGACACTTTAACGATGAACTCTTCAACCTGATTCAAGATTTAAAAGACACGATGGAAGCGAACGGTTTAAATGCTCTGGCCGGGTTTCAGATAGGTTCTCCTCTTGCTGTGATACTCATAAAAGATGAAGATGGCGAGTTCTTGGAACTGATAAATCCTAAAGTTCTTACGAGAGCAGGAACAGTGACACCGACTGAAACTACCGCCTATTTTCCGGGGCTAAGTACAAAAACAATACGATATAAAAAAATCAAAGTCATGTATGAAGACAGGTATGCTACTCAGAAGTTTTTGGAAGCAGAAAGTGATTTATCTATAACAATTCAGAGAAAAATAGATTATCTTTTTGGTTCAAATTTTAGAATAAGATTAGGCAATGATGAGAAAAAACTTTTTGATTCAAAACTGGAATTTGGCACGGATTCAATTACGCAAAATGACTGCCCTACGGTTTTTAAAAGAGATAGGATACTGCACCTTTTTAAGTACCTTTTTGTAGCCGGACTGCTCGGTATCGCATCCAAATTTTTTATAAGCCAAGAGATGTTAGGCACATTGGTATCGGCAGAAAATTACACTATGCTATTGATGAGTTTGTTAATTATTATCTACTTTTTTTATGCTCAATACGAAGGAAAACAGTACAAACACTGCACCTCATGCCAAATTGGAAATATTATTGGTACAACTCTATTTTCACTCATCAAACTCGGTGCTTTATTTTTACTGAACTTTTTTATACTTTGGTAAGAAATCACTCTATTTTTTTCTCTCGTTCCCAATGTCCTCATTGGGAATGCAGACTGATATACACACCCAAGCTGGAGCTTGGGAGCGAGAAAATGGATTCAAAATGAGACTACTGTTCGTTATAACAATGCTATTCTCGTTATCTGGGTGTGGAACAAACATGGAAGTAAAGAGTGAAAAAAATGATTACAATAT
>JAUSKV010000328.1 GCA_030646745.1 Sulfurimonas sp.
TTATTGGAATTTTAGATTTTGAAAGAGTAACTCCGCAAGATGTCATAATTAACCTAACTATAGATTATGCGTTTAAAAAAGATGAATTTATAAATTATGCTGAGATTGTAGAAATTATAAAAAAAGAGATGCTATTAAACCAATATTATTTAATTGAAGATGCGTTAAATGATTTAATCTCAAAATTAGTTAACAAATTTTTAACAATCCAAAAAATAAACCTAAAAATCACGAAACCCTCTATCTTAGCAGATGCCAAAGTAAGTGTCAGCACACTTTTTACTCTCTAATCTTAATTGTAAATAAAACTTTTATTAAAGAAAATTGAAAAAAACTTTAAACTAACCTAAAATTATGATACACTTTCGCCAAAATATTCACATATAGGAAAACATTAATGCGCATTTTGATTATAGAAGACGAAGTTACATTAAATAAGATGCTCGCAGAGGGATTAAAGGAATTTGGTTACCAAAGCGATGTAGTAGAGACTCTTAAAGACGGTGAGTACTACTTAGACATTCGTAATTATGATTTAGTTCTAATGGACTGGATGCTTCCGGATGGAAATTCTGTTGATATCATTGGTGATATTAAATCTAAAACTCCTAAGACTGTTGTAGTTGTTTTATCTGCAAGAGACGATAACGAAAGTGAAATTGAAGCACTAAGAAGCGGTGCAGACGACTATATCCGTAAACCTTTTGATTTTGATGTTCTTATCGCTCGTATTGAGGCTCGTCTTCGTTTTGGCGGCAGCAATATTATAGAAATTGAAGATTTAATCATTAACCCGGAAGAAGAAAAAATTACATACAAAGAACAAGAGATTGAACTTAAAGGAAAACCTTTTGAAGTTTTAACTCACCTAGCTCGTCACCGTGACCAGATTGTTTCAAAAGAGCAACTACTTGACGCTATTTGGGAAGAACCAGAACTTGTAACTCCAAATGTAATCGAAGTAGCAATTAACCAAATAAGACAAAAAATGGACAAACCGCTAGGTATTACAACTATTGAGACTGTTCGTCGTCGTGGTTACCGTTTTTGTTTTCCAAAAGAAATTAATTAACATACTCTCCTCTCTCAGCCCCTTTGGGCTGAAAAATTCAAAACTTTTTTTATTTTAAATTTACTCAGTTATAATTGCGATAATTATTCCTAAGGCGAAAATATGTTTTCTAAAAGAAGTATCAGAAGAAACTTTCTCATCCAACTTATTTTTGCATCTGCTTTGTTAATTCTTATATTTTCTTCATTTTTATATTTTTACATCGAAAAATCTATTTATGATGAAAAACGGCATGAGTTAATCCAATATGCAAAAAATATCGCTAATAATAAGTCTATAATGCAGATGGATTCTTCCTCTCCTGACTCTTATCTTGCTCTAAATATAGAAATTATTTATCTTAAAAAGTCACATGTAGATGTTGATTTGTACGAAAATAGCATAGATAAGCGGATATATTTAACCCTTATCTATCCATTTGATTTAGACACTCTAAGCTATTTAAAAATAACCAAAGAGATTACTCCGACAAAAGTACTTTTAGATAAAATTTTGCACTACATATTCTTTATAAATATTATTGGCTTTGTGCTAGTCATTATATATGCTGTCATGCTTTCAAAAATGCTGGTCTCACCCCTTAAAATATTAAGCTCTAGACTTTCAAATATGAACGAGCACCTCATTAAACAGATTAAAGTAAGAGAGCTACCCGATGAATTTGAGCCACTTGGAGTCACTATAAATCATCTCATAGCAAGAATTCAAAACTTTGTAAAATATCAAAAGGAACTCTTTATCGGAACAGCGCATGAGTTAAAGACACCGCTGGCAATAATCAAACTAAAAAATCAGGTTACTCTCCTCAAGAGAAGGACTCCAGAGGAATATATTGAGGCTCTTTTGGTTACAAATAAAACAATAGATGAGA
The DNA here is from genome assembly GCA_030646745.1 of Sulfurimonas sp. Classification (GTDB taxonomy): domain Bacteria; phylum Campylobacterota; class Campylobacteria; order Campylobacterales; family Sulfurimonadaceae; genus Sulfurimonas. The sequence goes on from JAUSKV010000328.1 coordinate 1,944, forward strand.
TGAATATAATTGTATCAAATATTCTTAATATAGGGAGACAGGAGGGAGCTCAGCTTGATAAACCAACAACAGTTGATGTTATAGAGGTACTGAAACAAAAAGCGAATGATTTTAAACTTTTGGCTGAAAATGAGGGAAAAACACTCAATATAAGTTTTGAACCAAACGGATTTATGGCTACACTTCAGGTGAGCCTACTAAATCAGATTGTCCAAAATTTTTTACAAAATGCTCTAAAATTCACACCGCAAGACAGAAGTGTAACACTAAAAAGTTCACAAGACAATGTGGGTCTGCTGATTGAAGTAATTGATGAGGGGTGCGGCATAGATGACAGTGTCGATCTATTTGCCCCGTTTAAAAGACAGGGGAATAAATCTGGCGTTGGGCTAGGTCTATTTTTGGCAAAAAGCGCAGCCGATGCCCTAGGTGCAAAAATAAAAGTAGAAAATAGAAAAGATGGGGTAGATGGAACAATTGCCTCTCTCCAACTCAATTCAAAACTTTCATGCATACTGCCGCGAAATAACTAAATTTAGCGTATTTAAAAATTTATGAAGCTATATTTTGATATAAATCGGGCATATATATATTAGATAAATTAATCTTCATAAATGAAGTATTAAACATAAGGTTTTATAATGGCTCTACTGATAAATGATGAGTGTATAGCGTGTGATGCATGTCGAGAAGAATGCCCGACAACAGCGATTGAAGAGGGTGATCCAATCTATTTTATAGATCCAGATCGTTGTACTGAATGTGTAAGTGTTTATGATGAGCCGGCATGTATATCAGTTTGTCCTGTTGATTGTATAATCCCCGACAAAGACAATGTTGAATCTATCGCTGAACTTCAGCATAAATATAAAAATATATTAAGAGAAGAATAGGAATTTGGCAAAGAGAGTAGCAGTAATTGACATAGGTTCCAACTCTGTTAGAATGGTTATTTATGAGCGAACTTCTCGCTTTGCATTTTATCTGCTATACGAAGCCAAAAGTAAGGTAAGGTTATCTGAAAATGCTTACCAGAATGGAGGTTTCCTCCAAAAAACTCCAATGCAGAGGACTTTTGAAGCCCTTGCTGACTTTCAATCCATTATAAACTCCTTTCAAGCAAGAAAAGTGTTATGTGTAGCAACTTCAGCTCTTCGTGATGCACCCAATAAAAATGAGTTTCTTGAGAGAGTAAAAAAAGAGCTCAAACTTAATATTAAAGTTATTGATGGAGAGAAAGAAGCATATTATGGCGGAATTGCATGTGCGAATCTACTTCCTGAACAAAAAAATGCAATAAGCATTGATATAGGCGGTGGTTCTACAGAGTTCACGCTTATAGATAAAAACAATGTTAGTAATACTATCTCTCTCGAGCTCGGAACCGTAAGGCTAAAAGAACTTTTTTTTGATAAAAACAGTATTAAGGAAGCTGTAAGTTATATAGACTCAAAACTCACCGCTTTAGACAGCTTAGATGCATCTACACTTGTAGGAATTGGTGGCACATTTAGAGCAATATCAAGTGCTATTATGACAAATAGCAATTATCCCCTAAATAAACTCCATGCCTTCGAATGTAAAGTATCGGATTTTAAAGATTTTATATCTGAAATTTTAGATGCTGATGAATCAAAACTAAAAAAATTAAATATTAAAGAAGACAGATTTGACATCATTAAGCCCGGTGCTTTAATACTAAGCAGGGTATTAAAAAAACTCTCAATAAAAAAACTTATTACAAGCGGTGTAGGGGTGAGAGAGGGTGTTTATTTAAGTGATTTGCTCAGAAATTCCAAAGATAAATTTCCGCATAACTTTAACACTTCTGTGAGATACCTCCTTGATTTCCATATCAAGGATAGAATTTTTGCGAATCAACTCAACTTACTCAGCAAAAAACTTTTCGATTTAACATACTCTTATTTAAAGATAGATATACGATATAGAAGCGATTTAGCAATTGCAGCAAAACTTTATCAGACAGGCAACAGCATACACTTCTACTCTCAGAATAAACATAGTTATTACCTCTTACAAGGTGCATTAGAGTATGGCTTTACACACAAACAGATTCAGCTTATTTCCACTTTAGCAAGATTTGCAAAAAATAAACTTCCTACGAATGACCATATGCAAAAGTATAAAGATTTGCTTCCGGATTTAAATACCGTAGAGTCGCTAAGCTATCTTATATCGCTAAGTGTTGCACTCCTTAACCATAGACCGAGAAACATAGATTTTGATTTAAAATTTGAAGAGGGTGTTTTAAAAGTAGAATCTTCAAACAACCTCTACCTAAGTAAAGAGGCTGTAAAAAAACTGGTGGAACTAAAAAATTTTAAAGTAGAATTTTAGAATCTCTGTCCCATAGTGAATTCAAACTGAGCGGTTCTATCGCCGACATGCTCATTAAGTGGATTTGCGAACATTAACTGAATAGGTCCAACAGGTGAAAACCACTCAAGACCCATTCCATAACCGCCGCGAGAGTACTCTTCTAATGAATCTTCACCTATAAATCCCCAGTCGGCAAAAGCTACCATACGCATTTTAGCCTTAGGAACAAGCGGCAAACTAAGCTCTAAATTGTTTGAAAAAGTTTGTTTACCACCTGTTCTTAATGAACTATTTGTAGTATCAATTGGAGAAATAGAGTATGACTGATACCCTCTCACGCTTCCTAGTCCACCCATAAACACTTTCTCATTGATAGGCAAATTTACTGGATTTAAAACTGCATTGTATCTGGCTTTGTATCTTAATATAGCATCAAATCCAATATAGCTTTCTAAGCCGTTATACTTTCCGAATGTTGTTCTGCTTTTGAGAAAATCTGCACCTCCTCCGACACCGGCTCTTTCAAAACTTTGACTCAATGTAAAACCTTCGCGAGGAAGATAGTAGTCATCCGTATTATCAAAACTAAGACTTGTAGTAACTGAACTTTTTGAATAACTTTCAAAATATCTTGTTATGTATGCAGGAGTGTAGAGAATATTAGTTTCATCAATATTATAATATCTGTTTTGTGAATAACCATATCCAAGATAGCCTGTTACATGTCTTGAAAATTTATGTCCAATGCCAGCTGAAAGACCATCAGTATCCACGCTGTAAGCAATATACTCATACATTGATTTTGTAACGGCGAAATTACCGCTAAAGTCGCTATCGTTCAATCGTGGATTTGAAATATTAAAAGAGGCATTTTGAGTCAGCTCCGATTTTTCTGCCCGAACTCCGACATTTATCCCTGAACCCCACACATTTGAATCATTCACACCAAGACTAACTAAAAGACCACCATAGCTTCCATATCCGCCACCGACTTGTATATTTCCTGTTGGTGCCTCTTTTACTTTAACAATCAAATCCATTGTTTGATTGTCAACTCTTTTTTCCTCAATAGTATTACTATCGAAATAGCCAAGTCTTCCAAGTGAGTTTCTGGAATCTTTTAAATCCGTCAGAGAATACATGTCCCCTGGTCCAAGGTAGAGCTCTCGTCTCACGATTCTATCAAGCGTTCTTGTATTTCCAGAGATAATCACATCTCTAATTTTTACCTTATCGCCTGGAACAATCTTAAAAACTACATCAACGGTATTATTATCTTTGTTCTTTTTCAAATCAGGCATTACTTGGACATAAGCGTAGCTTAAATCTGCTATAAGAGTTTTAATTTTATCTGCATCTTCACGAAAAGTTTTAATATTAAATACTTTTCCTTTTTCTAAACTGATAACCTCTTTTATCTTCTCTTCTTCGATAACGCTTTTAGTTTGATTAACTGAGACACTATTGATTGTATATACGGCACCCTCTTCCACTTGATAACTCATGTCGGCTTTATAGTGGTCAAAATTTGCTCTAGCGAATGGAGTACTTACTTTTGAATCTAAATAACCAAACTGCATGTAATAGTCACGAATTCTAAGGGGGTCATACTCTAAATCTGCAAGACTCATCTTGCCATCATTTCTTCCCCATAGCCAACCCATAAATTCATACTCTTTGTTTGCAATTACACTATCAAACTCACTGCTGTCGAGTCCTACTACACCGCTATATTCTAGCTTTTGAATAACAATTTTCTCACCCTCATTCACAATAAAAGTAACTTTAATGCTCCCGTTGTCTAGGTGCTCTTCTTCTACTTCAACAACACTATCTATCTTGCCATCTTTATTTATTGCTTCTATAATTCTTTTTTTTGCAGCTTCTAATTTTTGCTGATTGTATAAAGAGCCTTTTTTTATCTGGATAACCGACTTTTTAATCTCTTCATCGCTCTCTTTCCAACCCTTAAGTTCAATCAGTGAAATAACAGGCTTTTCTTTAAACTTGAATGTAACATCCCCATTTTCATTTTCAACCCAAATATCGGTAAAGTAACCCTGCTTAAAATACTTTTTAATAGCCTCATCGATTATTTTCTCATCCACCTCATTTCCTACTTCAAAATCAAGCATTCGAAGTGCAACAGGCTCTGACATGTGAACCATTCCCTCATATTTGATAGACTTTACGGTAAAAGCAAAAGCGTTGATACTAAGTAGTGTTAAAATTGAAGCCAGAAAAATTTTCATTAAAATCCATTTGTTATAAAATAAGAGGTGATTCTACCTTTTAAGAGGTTAAAATTAAGTAAGACGATACAGGAATTTTTGGATTTCTATTTCAGATAATAACAGAAAGTAGCATCCTTCTAAGCAATGCTTGCTATGCATCTTTGAAATCTAATTGAAAAAAAACAGTGCAAAAACGGTGCAAAAAAAATCACTCATAATTTTTATTTAAATCAAAAAGTTCGCAGGTTCCATTCTTTCTCTGTTTTGCAACATACATTGCTTTATCGGCAAGTTTTAAAAGTTTATCTCCATCATCGCCATGCTCGGGATAGATGCTAATCCCTATACTTGTTGAAGGTATTAAAGTTGTTTCTCCTACTTTAAAAGGTTCACTTACTTTTTGAATGATTTTTTGAGCTACTTCAACTGCATCATTAACGCTTTTTATTTCATGTAGCACAATTGCAAATTCATCCCCTCCGAGTCTAGCAACTGTATCTGCTTCTCTCAAACACTCTTTCAAACGGCTTGATACTTCTTTTAAGAGAGCATCACCGACTTCATGACCCAAAGTATCATTAACCTTTTTAAAATCATTGAGATCCAAAAAGAGTACAGCAATTTTATATTTATTTCGTTTTGCATTTTGAATAGCTTTTCTCAGATTATCATGAAAATGTGTTCTATTTGGCAAAGATGTGAGTGCATCGTGACTTGCAAGATGCAGTAATTTCAGTTCATATGTCTTACGCTCACTTATGTCAGAAATAACCGACACATAGCCGCTGACTTTACCATTTTCATCTTTTACTGCTGTTATGCTTTGCATAGTAGCAAAATATTCACCATCTTTTCTTCTGTTGTTTAACTCCCCGTACCATAAACCATTTTCTTGAATTATATTCCACATATTTTTGTAAAACTCTTTATCATGTGCACCGGATTGTAAAAAGTTAGGATTAAGTCCGGCTACTTCATCAAATGTATATCCTGTTATTTTCGTAAAACGAGTGTTAATTCTAACTACTTTAACATTCTCATCTGTTATCAAGATTCCTTCATGTGTGTTTTCAAATACGAGAGCCGCTTCTTTTAAAGCTATAGTATTGCGTACATGTTCACTAATATCTTCAATGCTTGACCAAATATAAAGCTTGCCGTCTCGCTTAATCAAACATCCTGATAGCCTTACATTTATTAAATGCCCATCTTTATGAATGTACTCTTTTTCGTAAGGACCGTAAAAATTTCCACTCAGCAATTTATGTAACTGCTCCTCTTCTTGGTACTCATATTTTTGTGGTGTAATATCCCAATAACTCAAATTAAAAAGTTCATCTTCCGTATAGCCGATTAATTTTGAAAATGCAGGATTAACATCGACCATATGTCCTTCAAAATCTGTGAGTGCAAATCCTATCGGAGATTCATTAAAAAGCATCCGATTGTACTCTCTGCTAAGTTCAATCTCTTTTAGAAGCGGATGAATAAAACGACCAATCACCATAGAACCAAATAAAATAATGAAAACTGCACCAACCATGCCATAGAGTGTTTCTTTTATGTAAGGAGCTTGAATCTCTGCGAGATCAATTTTTGCAACAATTCCCCAACCTAGACTTCTAATGGGCATATATGCCGCAAGAACCGTCGTACTGCGATAGTCTAAACCAATAAAAGCTCCCATCTCACTATTAAGCGCTCTTCGCATTGGTTCTGCCAATTGTGAATGTTCTATAGATACATTATCCATATTATCAACTTCCGTGTGACGATGACGCAGTAAAAAATGAATTTTGCCTTTATTTAATCTTGCAAGTGTATATTCACCCGTATCACCAAATCCTACAAATTGCTTGTGAGCATTCATGAGACTTTTTAAAACTTCTTCTTCTATGTCAATCTTTGAATTTTTATGATCTTGTATTTCATGTTCTACTATAGTATTAATCATGACAGCCTGACTCTGCACTGCTTCTGTGAGACGCTTCTTTTGCTGCTCAAATCCGATATTATAAAGACGATAAATAGAAATAGTAGTAATGAGAAAGACTATAAAAGTCATGACGCCTATAAGCTGGTAAGGAGCTTTTAAAAGCTTTTGATACGATTCTTTGCTTTGTGCATTTCCTTTCATCTTTCACCCTTTTCTTTTATACATCCTTAGAACAACTGAATTTTCACAGATATATAAATCAACAAAAATTATTTTATAACAGCATATCATCTTTTTGTTACTCATTGGAAACATCCATGAAATTTCTAAAAAATTCATCTCTAAGCAAACTAAATCTTGCCAAAAGAGTTAGATTTTTTATTACCAACTGACCTTACGCAGTAGCGGAATGAGAAATGTTTTAAGCGGAGTATGAGAACAGACTACATCCATTTTCAGTGAGTTGACAGCATAAGATGCTAGAATACTGACTTTGAGTATTTATTAATAATACGAATTCACTAAATTAATATAGAGATATGAATATGAATGTAGCAATTGTAGGACTTGGACTCATGGGCGGCTCATTGGCGCTTAGTCTAAAAAAATTAACTTTTATAGAGAGCATTGTTGGAAGCGACCATAATGAACAGCACCAAAAAGATGCTTTAAAACTCGGTTTAGTTGACAGAGTCGTTGGGTTTGAAGAGACAAAAAAGTGTGATGTTATTTTTCTTGCCATTCCGGTCAATGGAATTATCGCTTCGTTAGAAAATTTAACCGATGTGCCAAAAAACACAACAATAATTGACTTAGGAAGTACAAAAGAGATTATCATCGAATCTGTTCCACAGGCGATACGAAAGAACTTCGTTGCTGCCCACCCGATGACGGGAACAGAAAATTTTGGTCCCTATGCCGCGATTGAGAATCTCTACACCGATAAAGTCGTAGTTTTGTGTGACTTAGAAAACAGCGGTGCAATTCAAAGTGAAGTTGCAAAAACTATTTTTAAATCACTTGAGATGAAAAAATATTTTATGTCGGCAAAACAGCATGACCGCCATGCAGCGTTTATCTCTCACATGCCCCACGCCATCTCCTATTCCCTTGCAAATACCGTTATGAAGCAGGAAAAAAAAGAGAATATTTTACTTCTTGCAGCCGGCGGTTTTCGCTCCATGAGCCGCCTTGCAAAAAGTTCTCCCAACATGTGGGAAGATATTTTTAGACAAAATAAATCCAACATAATAGAAGCGATAGAGCTCTTTGAAAAAGAGCTTACAAACCTAAAAGAGAGTATTATAAATGACGAGTGGGACAAAGTTCGCAAAGAGCTGGAAAACGGAAATAAGCTTCACGACATTTTAGAGGATTAGACCTCTTGCAAAACTGCAAGAACCCTCTTAAACTATTTCATATCTCTTCAATATCTCTTTTAAACTCTTTGTGTCGATTTTTATATTTGCATTTGAGTAGATATTTTTTTCCAGAATCTCTA
>JAUSKV010000337.1 GCA_030646745.1 Sulfurimonas sp.
AAGTGCTTGGATGGATAAAAAATGATTTAACCTCCCTTGGCGATACACATCTGGGGCTTGATTTGAAGGATATTTCAAAGATAGAGAGAGTTTCAAAAGAGGTGCTAAAGAATATAGATATAAAAATGGTTGAAGATTTAGCAGGTGAAATTCAGATGTGCCCCAACGAAGAGACAAATGCCCTTGGGGTGCCTCACATTAAAGAGTATCCGTTTGAAAAAGCTCAAAAAATTGACAAAAAATTGGCTATTGTGAACGATGAGAACTTCTCGTTTTTGTACCATGACAATGTTCAGTTTTTAAAAGAAATTTTTAGGGAAGTCTGCTTTGTATCCTCCACCAAAAATGAGAGTATCGACGCGGATGTTGTCTATATTCCGGGCGGTTATGTGGAAACAAAAGAGAGCTATGAGAGAGTAAAAGAGTCGTATAACTTTAGAGATTCACTTATAACACATGCCAAAACAAAACCCATCTATGCCGAATGTGCGGGAATGCTCTACCTCGGCAACAGCGTGGACGAAAAAAAGATGAGCGGTATTTTAGATTTGGATTTTACGCTGCACAAGAGGTTTCAGAGAATGGGATACTACTACAACTCCAAAAACATCAGAGGGCATGCTTTTCATTACACGAATATTGTAGATGAAAAAGAGGGTGTGGACAAACTCTCGAAAATTGAGAGTGGCGATGGGAAAATCGGAAGCTGGCAAAAAGAGAGAGTTTTCGGAACCTATCTTCATACCATGTTCAGAAACAATATCGGGATAATTTATGAGCTTTTCTAAAATGGGTTTAAGGTACAAGCGCAAAAATATGCCACTTCGTGAATGACTCAGAAGCGTCACATTAATGCTAAAATACGCTCTAAATTTCCCACAAAGATAAAAATAATGTTTGAACAAACTTTTAAAAATATAGACGATTTACTCCACAAAGATGCAGGATGCGGAAGTGAGCTTGATTATGTAGAGCAGACTTCTTGGGTTTTGTTTTTAAAATATCTTGACGACTTAGAAAAAGACAAAAATACCTCCGCTCTTTTGAGCGGTAATTCGTATCAAACTATTATCGCACCGGAATTTCAGTGGAGTGTTTGGGCAGCTCCTAAACTAGAAAACGGCAAACTTGACCATGACGCTTTGAGCGGCGATGACCTCAGTGATTTTGTGAACAATAAACTCTTCCCTTACTTTAAAAAGTTCAAAGCAAATGCCGTGAGTGCCAATACTATCGAATATAAAATCGGTGAGATTTTCAGCGAACTCAAAAACAGAATCCAGAGCGGATATAACTTACGAGAAGTTATAAACCATATAGATGAACTTCGTTTTAGAACACATGCAGAAAAACATGAGATGAGCCACTTGTATGAGAGTAAAATCAAAAACATGGGAAATGCAGGGCGAAACGGCGGCGAATACTACACGCCAAGAGCTCTTATAAAAACAATCATAAAAGTTGTAAATCCTAAAATCGGCGAAACCATTTATGACGGTGCAGTTGGTTCGGCAGGGTTTTTGGTAGAAGCCTTTGAGTACCTCAAACATAGTAAAAAACTCACAACCACCGACATAACAACTCTGCAAAAAAACACTTTTTACGGCAAAGAAAAAAAATCTTTAGCCTACATCATCGGCATTATGAACATGATTTTACATGGCGTTGAAGCACCCAACATCATCCACACAAATACTTTAGCCGAAAATCTTTCAGACATTCAAGAAAAAGACCGTTACGATGTAGTTCTGGCAAACCCTCCTTTTGGCGGAAAAGAGAGAGCAGAAGTGCAACAAAACTTCCCCATAAAAACAGGCGAAACCGCCTCTCTCTTTTTACAGCATTTCATCAAAATACTCAGAGCAGGTGGAAAAGCGGGCGTTGTTATAAAAAATACTTTTTTAAGCAACACCGACAACGCTTCGATTGCTCTGCGAAAAGAGCTACTAAGCGCATGTAACTTGCACACAGTTTTAGACCTCCCGGCAGGAACTTTTACAGGGGCAGGAGTAAAAACCGTCGTGCTCTTTTTTGACAAAGGCATGAGTACAAAAAAAGTGTGGTTTTACTCTCTTAATTTAGAAAGAAACTTAGGAAAAACAAACCCATTAAACGAAAAAGATTTGAGTGAATTTGTAGAGCTTCAAAAGACACATGCAATAAGTGAAAACTCTTGGTCGTTGGACTTAAAAAACATCGACCAAACAACTTATGATTTATCTGCCAAAAATCCAAACATAACCGAAGAAAAAGCACTCAGAGAACCAAATGAGATTTTAAAAGCTATGGCGAAGTTGGACAAAGAGAATGAAGAGATTTTGGCAACTATTAAAGGGTTGTTATGAAAAACTGCTTTTTAGGTGCATCTCGTGGATAGAGTTTTGAGAGAAGGGTGGGAAGTTAGGAAGATTGGGGATATATATGATGTTAGAGATGGAACACATGATTCTCCTAAATATATAAAAGAAGGTTATCCTTTGATTACATCTAAAAATTTAAAGCAAGATAATTTAAATTACGATAATGTTAAATATATTTCAAAGATTGATTATATAAATATTAATAAAAGAAGTAAAGTTGATATTGGCGATATTTTATTTGCTATGATTGGCACGATTGGTAATCCAATAGTAGTTAAAAATGAACCTGATTTCGCCATCAAAAATGTAGCTCTTTTTAAAGTTCCAACTAATCAAAATAGTTATTTTTTAAAGTATTATTTA
>JAUSKV010000340.1 GCA_030646745.1 Sulfurimonas sp.
ACATTGCCGTTCGTTTGAATATCGTCAATCGCATTGAGAAATACTTTTTTTGTTTTTTCTCTCTGATTTTCTGGCAAAAATGTACTGAACCAATCTTTCCCTTTAACTTCATCAATAGAATAACCTGTTAATTTCTCAACATAGTGATTGAAGCGAACAATCTTCCCTTCTTTGTTTAATATCACTATGACTACCGGTGCATTTTCAATGAGTCTTGTAGAAAAATCACGCTCTTGTTTGAGTTTGTCTTCAATCTTTTTATACTTGGCAATCTCAATTTCTAAAGCATGTATCTTTTCTAATGCACTGTTCAAATTTACATCATTCATAAAAACTCCTATTCCGTGTCGCATGAAAAAATGTCGCTGAAGCGTCTAAAAGTCGCAATAAACCTTCGTCAAAATCTTCTTTTGTCATGTATCCTCTGTTGTGAAATTTATCAATCTCAAAGATAAAAAGCTCTATATGCACTCACCCTGTTGTTGATATGCGCAGAAACGATTGCGTCCATGTCTCTTTGCCTCATACATGGCTTTGTCAGCCCTTTGTAACAGCTCTTTGCTATTGTGGGCATCATTTGGGTACATCGCCAATCCAATACTGGCCGAAATAGTTACGATATTTCCATTTATATCAAACGGCTGTGCAAGTTTTTTTACCATGGTTTCAGCTATTTTGTAAGCATTTTCTATGGAGTCAATTTGCGGAAGAATGGCTGTAAACTCATCTCCGCCCATTCGAGCCACCGTATCCGATTCACGAACCGATTTACTGATACGCTCACTCGCCCTTACAAGCAGCAGATCTCCGATATCATGTCCTAGCGTGTCATTGACCTGCTTAAAATGATCTAAGTCTATAAAGAGAAGTGCAAGCGAACCGCCATTGCGATGTGCTATTTTCATCTCATGCTCCAGCCTGTCACTGTAGAGCCGTCTGTTTGGCAACTTTGTCAGCAAATCATAATTGGCTTGCTTCCAGATAATCTCGTCCGCCTGTTTTCGCTCGGTGATATCGGAAAAAATAGCGAGATACATGCGCTTTGAGCCATCTTCGTTCAAGACCACTTTAATGGAGAGCCACTCGGCGTAATCCTCGCCGCTCTTGCGCTTGTTCCACAGCTCTCCGTCCCAAGAACCCAGAGTGTCGAGGTCATTCCACATCTTTTCATAAAACTCTTTGCTCTGTTTGCCGGAACTAAGAATGCTTGGCGTTTTTCCCATGACTTCATCGAGAGAATAACCTGTCGTTGCAGTAAAGGCAGGGTTCACTGTAATAAAGCAATTATTTGCATCGGTAACAACAATACTCTCACTCGCCGTATCAAAAATCGTAGCAGAGAGTTGCAAATCATCTACATATTTGCGTATCTCTTTATGTGAAAGCCTTAAGTCAAGATGCGCCATAATGCTATCTGCAAGTGTTTTAACGGCATCTATCTGCTCTTGTGACAACTCTCTCGGTTCAACATCGATGACGCAGAGTGTTCCCAGATGCAATCCGCTTGGAGTAACCAACGGAACGCCTGCATAGAAACGAATCTCGGGACCACCGGTAACCAGAGGATTGTCATGAAAACGTTCATCTAGCAGTGCATCCGGAATAACCATAGGCTCATCCTGCAAAATTGCATGAGCGCAGAACGCAACATCCCGAGGTGTCTCTGTAGCATCGATACCGACGATTGCCTTAAACCACTGACGATTCTCATCAATCAGACTGATTGCAGAGATAGGAGTTTTACAGATATATGCCGCCAACTGCACCATACTTTCAAATATCGCCTCAGGTTCCGTATCTAAAATACCATATTTTTTAAGCTCGGCTAAGCGTTCTTGTTCATTGTGAGGAAGAGGAGCGATTTTCATTTATTAATTTCCATATTGTCATATTGATAGCAACAGCTCCAAATTTCTGAAGTCAAAAAAAGTTTTTAAAACTCTCCCTTCGGATGCTATATAGAGAGGGATTGTACAACACCCTTCTTAAATGGATTCTTTATCATGATATTTATGTGACAATTAAAAAATTATATCCACAAACTCGTTACTCTCCAATGCCGCAATAATCTTACTATCCACTCGGATGGCAGAATCAATTATCACATTCTGCAACTTAGAGATGATTGTAATTTTTAGCTCTCTATTTCCATGATTTTGTCTCACAATTTTATATAAATCTTCAAGCACGCTCAAATTTGTATCTAATCGTATTGCTAAATTTATCGGCTCTTGCGGTATCTCTCTTATCTCCGGTTTTGTTTTTTTTGTCTCTTTTCTTGCCTCTTTGAGCGTCATAATTTTCATGACACCGATGCGTGTAAACATCTCCGTGTGGGTGATTTTTACCTTGAATGCAACCGGCTCGTCAAGGTTCATCTCTGCTAACTCATTGAGTTTGTCTGAAAAGAGCATAATCTCTATATTCCCATGAAAATCCATAAGATTTACGATGCCGAACTGATTCCCTTTTTTGGAGGTTTTTTTCGTTATCTCTTCCACTTTTCCTATAAAAATCGCCGTTGAGCCGTCTTTGATATTTTCTATCTCCGAAGAGAGCGTATAATCCAACTCATCCATGGCAGCTCTAAACCCGTCAAGCGGATGCCCCGAGACATAAAAGCCCAAAGTCTCTTTTTCAAACTCCAGAATCTCTTTTAGCTCGTACTCATCGGAATTCGTCAGATTCAGTTTGACACTCGTTATCTCTGCATCATCTCCAAAGAGGCTTCCTGCCGCATTCTTTTTGGCATCACTCGCTTTTTTTGCGGTCTCAATTATCAGCTCTATCTGGTCTAAGAGAGCTTTTCGTGAGTAGCCAAATCTGTCAAATCCGCCCGATTTTATAGTGGATTCTATAAATCTTTTATTGACTTTTGAGGAGTCGATTCGGTTTACAAAATCTTCAATCGAACTAAAAGCACCGCCCTCTTCTCGCGTACCGATAATAGAAAAAACAGCCGATTCGCCGACACCTTTGATCGCACCCAAACCAAATAAAATAACATCTTTCTCATTTTTTGTTATCGCCGAAAACTCTAAGTAAGAGTCGTTTACATCGGGCGGGGAGAGTTCAATCCCCATGCGTTTTACCTCGTCGATGTAACGGACGACTTTATCAGTGTTGTCTTTGTCTGAGGTTAAAAGTGCCGCCATAAACTCGTTTGGATAGTAAGTTTTGAGCCATGCAGTCTGAAATGTAACCATCGCGTATGCCGCAGAGTGCGATTTATTAAAACCGTAGCCTGCAAACTTCTCAATCAAATCGAAGAGTTTAGAAGCTTTGTCATAATCATACCCCTGATTTTTTGCCCCTGTTGCAAACTCATCGTTATAAACACTCATGTCCTTTTTCTTACCCATAGAACGGCGGATAATGTCCGAATAACCAAGAGAAAATCCGCCGATAGTCTGAACTATCTGCATGACCTGTTCCTGATAAACGATGACTCCGTAAGTCTTCCCGAGGATTGGTTCCATGGGGTCAAAAGTGTAGGTAATGGCTTGACGACCATGTTTACGCTCAATAAAATCATCAAGCATTCCCGACTCCATCGGACCTGGACGGTAAAGTGCCAAAACCGCGATTAAATCCTCGAAGTTGTCGGGCTTAAGCCGTTTGTTCAAATCCTGCATGCCCGAGCTCTCTATCTGGAACATTCCGACCGTCTCACCCGTTCGAATAACCTCATACACTTTGGGGTCGTTTTCGTCTATAACATGCCAATCTACCTCTTTGTTGTATCTTCTTTTGATAAGTTTTATGGCATTGTCGATAACATCAAGCGTTTTGAGTCCCAAAAAGTCGAACTTGATTAAATCCACATCTTCAAGATAGTTGAGCGAATATTGGGTTACAAAAGTGTTCTCACCTGAGGGTTTATAAATGGGTGTTTTTTTCCAAAGCTCTTCGTTTGAGATAACCACGCCCGCCGCATGGATACCTGAATTTCGCTTTAAACCCTCAAGCTTTTTGGCAAACTCCCAAACTCTCTGTGCATTTGAATCACCCTGAATCAGCTCCCCAATCTTCGGCTCTTTTTGAAAAGCTCCCTCTTCAAACTTACCGTATTTTGTCTTTCCGTTGAGGGTAATTCCTAGTTCATCGGGAATGAGTTTTGCCAGTTTATCGGCTTGAGAGAGCGGCATGTCAAGCACTCTTGCCACATCACGGATAACCCCTTTTGCCAAGAGTGAACCAAAAGTGATAATCTGCGCTACTTGATTTCGCCCATATTTTTCTACAACATAGTCGATTATTTCACCGCGACGCGCCTGCATAAAGTCCATATCAATATCGGGCATGCTTATACGCTCAGGATTAAGAAATCTCTCAAAAAGCAGGTCATACTTCATAGGGTCGATGTCGGTAATATCAAGTGAATAGGCGACCAAACTCCCAGCAGCAGAGCCTCTTCCCGGTCCAACCGCTATGCCTCTCTCTTTTGCAACTTTCACAAAATCCCAAACGATGAGCATGTAGCCAGGAAATTTCATAGAGTTTATGACATCCATCTCAAACTCTAATCTCGCTCTGTACTCTTCGTGCTTTGCTGATGGAACATGCACCAATCTGTTTTTTAGTCCTATGCGACAACGGTAGATAAAATACTCTGCATCGTTTTTGTCAGCCGCACTTTTCCAAACTCTTTTTTCATCTTTATTTGCGTCATCTGCTAAAAGTGCATCATCTTC
>JAUSKV010000368.1 GCA_030646745.1 Sulfurimonas sp.
AGAAAAAAATGATTACAATATTAGTTTCAACGAAGTGTGGAATCAAGTAAAATCGGACGAGCTAGAAAATTTACCTCAAAGTGAAGTCTCATTTTTTAAACTCTCCTCCTTTGAGGAAGATACTCTCCTAAAAGATGCCCGTAGGACTTTAGATAATCATTCAGATATTTTGGAACCTTTTGAAAAACTGGCACATCCTAATGGTATATGTTTCAAAGGAATTTGGGATATAGATACCGAAAATATATATAGCGGTTATTTTAAAAAGAGTAGCCAAGCTCTGATAATTGCAAGGGCTTCTTCTGCCATGAGCAATACGCAAAGTGGTGACACAAGAGCATTTGGATTTGCCGGCAAGCTTTTTCCAACAACAAATCCAGACAGCCAAAACAGTGAACAGAGTGCCAATTTTTTTCTTATTGATGATTTAGGAGGAACAGATGCGAAGCACTATACAGATGTGCAACTTACAAACGAACCGGCTCTGAGTATCACTTTTGAAGTTGTTAAAAATCTATTGTACTCCCTAAAAGTATCTCATACATTTGCCAAAGCAGATGAAAATCCAAACATAAGACAACTCTATGAGATTTCCGAACTAGGAGAAAATAACAATAAAAATATCGTCACTCCAAAATGGATGAAAATAGAAGCAAAAGATAGCACAAAAGTGGATGCTAAAGATTTTCGTGATGAGCTAAAGATTAAAGACGGTGAGGAATTGGTTTTTAATATATTTGTAGCTAACGAGATGACAAAAACAGAAAAAGAGTGGCAAAAAATAGGAACTATAACTTTAGATAAATCCATGGTCTCAAAATCATGTGACCACAGATTACATTTTCACCATCCAAAATGGCGGTCTGATTTGGATTATGGAGATACTCTCTCGCCAAAGGCTTTTTGAGTAGTTTGTTGGCATGAGACGGAGAAAATAAAGTGAAAAGCTTTCCATCGTTTTCTCGTTCCACCTCTCCCGAGGTGGAACGCCAATCACAAAAGCAGTTATACGATTTTCACATGCCAAGTTTGTTGTCTTTATTTTTTCTTTGGCAAGTGGATTTTTATGAAACTTTGATTTCAGTATGCGTTCCACCTCGGGAGAGGTGGAACGAGGAAGAAAACAGCACCGAAGTATCCAGATAGGGCAATGGAGAGGCTAGTATGAGAATGATACACATCACAAGACATTGATTATTTTAAGCTTTTGAGCCAAATCCCAGTATGTAGCCATTGCAGTCTTTTATATAAAATTCTTTCATACCATAAAACTTTGTTTCAATTTCTTTTACTATTTTTACTTTATTCTTAATGTCAATGTATAGCTTTTCTACATCGTCAATAGTTAAATAAAAAGTCAAACTAGCACCAATAGTTTCAAAAAAATTGCCAATATCTTCTCTTAGGCTATTTACAGTCTGAAACATAACAAATGTACTCTCTTTTTTAACCATTGCCCATTGATACTGGGTGTCATCTTTGAGCTCTGTTGTAATCCCATTGTATTCTGTGCTATTGGCTACGACAGCATCAACCAACTCGAAACCAAAATTTTTCTTATAGAATAAATAGCTTTCATGGATATTTTTAACTGCCATATTGACGACCAAGCTGTCTAGTTTCATTTCAAATTCCTTTTTGTTAAGATTATAGCATAACCAAATTCAAATTGCTTTTTTTTTGGAATCCGACGATTCGTCGGACTCGAAGCCGTTGCGAGAGCTTTTTGCTTACTTTTTTGCGGAAAAAAAAGTATGAGAGAATGCTTACCTGTATTTTGTTATATTGAAGTATGCATTCCCAAGCTGGAGCTTGGGAACAAGGAGAAAAATCAAACCTACACCGACCTACCAATCATCCAAAACAAACTTAGCAGGCTTATCCTCTTCAACTTTTTTAAGCTCAATAACTTCATTAATTTTAGGTTCTAAAACCTCAACATTTTTCACCTTACTCATCTGCTCTTCAAACTTCAACTCCAAACCGTTTGAGGTCATGACAAAGCCGTCCACTCTGATTTTGCCGTCATGGATTTGGTTGTGATGCTCTTTACATAACGGGATAAGATTGTGTTTATTATTTTGGTGGAAGTGCCCTATAAAACCTGCTTTGTCTGCAAGTGAACGCTGTGAAATGTGGTGTACATCTTCTGCTACTGCGCCGCAGATTATCCATTTGGTGACATAAAGCTCTTTGTTGTATTTGCTTGTTTTTTTCTTTACCAAAAGTTCCAGTTCATCAAAATCGTTTGCAAGTCTTTTACGGATGCGGTTTGCCGTCTCTAAGAAATCACTGTCCATGTGAAGTGATTTTGCAAACTCCAAACCGTAAATACTGCTTCCGCTCCCTGCTTGCAAAACACGGTTAAAAACCAAAGCGTCTTTGGCTTCATCATACTCCACGCTCAGATGCAAATCAACCACGGTATCGAGATTTGTTATCTCCTGCATGGTTGAGAGTTGGTGCAGGTGGGTTGCAAACAAAAAGAGTGAACGAAGTTTTGCCAATTTTATGATAGCACTTGCGACTATTGCCACGCCTGAGAGTGTTTCTGTTCCATGGCTTATCTCATCGCCGAGCACAAGTGAACGAACCGTGGCACGGTTAAAGATATTTTTTAACTCA
>JAUSKV010000373.1 GCA_030646745.1 Sulfurimonas sp.
GTAGTCGGACATAATATCAAGTTTGATTTGCATTTTGTAACACGGTTTTTAGAAGATGATAATCTAGATATATATTCAGACAGCATGCTTTTAGGATGGCTTATAAACCCTGAGAGTGCCTTGTCTCTTGATAAGTTGGCAGAAAAACTGCTCAACCACACGATGGTCTCTTTCAAAAATACGGTAAAAAAGGGTGACACTTTTGCAAGCGTAGAGCTAGAGACGGCATGCGAATATGCGGCGGAAGATGCCTACATAACGCTCAAACTTTTTCACAGATTTAATAAAATGTTGGAACTGCAAAATGCAACGCATCTCATAGAAGAGGCACAGTTGACGGAGATACCTTTTATTCTGACGCTTCTGCACATGGAAAAAGCAGGGATAAAAGTAGATGGTACATTCTTGAAAAAGTTTTTGGTTGAAGTAAAAGATACCCTCGCAGGACTCACAAAAAGCATCTACGAACAAGCCGGAAGTGAGTTTAACATCAACTCCACGCAACAGTTGGGTGCGATTTTATTCGATACGCTGGGTCTGCCGTTTGGTAAAAAAACTAAAACAGGCTACTCAACGGATGAGAATGTTCTCAGTTCACTCAAAGATGCACATGAAATAGTCCCGATGCTTTTGGACTACAGAGAGGTTTATAAGCTCTACTCCACCTACATCGAACCGCTTTTAAAGCTGAGCATGGAGAGCGAAGAGAGCCGTGTTCATACCTCATTTGTACAGACGGGAACAGCAACAGGACGACTCAGCTCTAAAAATCCGAATCTTCAAAACATCCCCGCAAGAACTAAATTGGGTCTGAGAATAAGAGAGGCTTTTGTAGCACCAAAGGGCAGAAAATTGGTGGGTATCGACTACTCACAAATTGAGCTAAGACTTCTGGCACACTTCACACAAGATCATGTTTTAGTGGATGCTTTTAAAAATGATAAAGATATCCACATGCAGACTGCTATTGCACTCTTTGGCGAAGAAGAAGCAAAAGAGAAAAGAAATGTGGCAAAAACCGTAAACTTTGGACTTCTTTACGGCATGGGACAAAAAAAACTCTCAGATACTTTGGGTATAACGACAAAAGAGGCAAAAGAGATTATAGAGAGATATTTTGATAGTTTTAAAACGGTCAAGAGCTATTTTCGCTCTATTGTGGACACATCCAAAGAGCAGGGTTTTGTGGAGACGCTTCTTGGTCGCCGCAGATATTTTGACTACGAAAATGCCTCGCCGATGTTTAGAGCCGCCTACGAGAGAGAATCCGTAAACAGCGTATTTCAGGGAAGTGCAAGTGATTTGATAAAACTCTCCATGAATAAAATAGACAAAATCATAAGAGAAGAAAGGCTCCCCGCTACGATGCTGTTACAAATCCATGACGAACTTATTTTTGAAGTGGATGAGGCTGAGGCTGAGATTTTAGGAAATAGATTTAGAGAAATCATGGAAACTATCATGCAACTTAATGTTCCTCTCAAAGCGAGTCTCAATATTGGCAATAATTGGGGTGAATTGAAATAAGTTCCACATGCCGAAGTGATTGTGGCATATGGAAAAAGTTGGCATGTGGAGATATTCATCTCCAAGGATGTATGTACAAAATTTACAATTTAATTTTAAAAAAGATACAATCGAACTAAATATATTTAATGATGGATGTTAGGTGCAAAAAATTTCTGCAAATGCAATAATACTTTTAAAAGATACTTTAAGTACCGTATTTTGGTATAAAAAGAATTTAGTTGAGTATTTAAGGTTGTCAGTTAGTGATGGTGAAATAATCTTATCTAAAATTAACTGGATAGATATTCACAAAAGAGAAACTGTATCAACATTTATTGACTATTTAGTTAAAAATAATTGTAATGATGATTTGATATATTTAATAAGCGAATTGGCATGTAAAAATGATTTCAATGATTTAAAAAAAGCTACAGACCCTGAATTGGCTATAAAAATAGCCCAAGAAAATATTAATAAATTAAAAGAAATTTATAAATTGCATCATAATGTCACAATAGAAAAAAAGAAAAAAGAAGAATCAAAGCAAAAATATCTTGACGAGATACAATCAAAACAATATTTTAATAATAAACTAGAAGAATTAAAACAAATATTTTTTAGCTCTTACTCATTATCACCTATTCATAGAGGATATAAATTTGAGGAAATTTTAAGAGACTTGAACGAACTTTTTGATTTAGACCCAAGAGCCTCATATAGAATAACTGGTGAACAAATAGATGGTGCATTTTCACTTGATAATACAGAATATATTATTGAAGCTAAATGGCATACACCATCTATTGACCATACTCATGTAATTATATTTCTTGAAAAGGTAAAAACTAAACTTGAAAATACTCTTGGACTATTTATATCGCATAGTAGTTTTACAGAAACAGCAATAATAAAAGCTAATCAAAAAAATATTATATTAATGGATGGAGAAGATTTAGTTTATGTATTAGAGAATAAAATAAATTATATAGAACTACTCAGAAAAAAAAAGAGACATGCTTCTCAAACTGGTAATTGTTTTTATAAAGCAAAAGATATCATAGAAAAAAGTTTATAAGTTAAAAAAATGACCCCCATTCATCCCAAAACTTCTACCACTTTCACAAACTATAGAAACAACAAAAGTGCTTAAAAAAACTATCTCCTCAAACAAGGTTTTGCGCGGTTGAATAGGATGGCTAAGATTATTCCTAATATGTCGCATGTCTCCAATGAAGCCAAAGAGGTGCATCACTATTCTAAAGCTTTTTTTGATATGTTAAGAAAAGGCATTTAATTGAACATGTTTAAATAACATGTTAGAAAAACTAAGAAAATATAACATGTAAATTCTATATGTTAGAAATATTGTAAAATCTCAACATATAAAATATAAAAACCCAAAACTCTGGCATGTGGAACTTTCAACATGCCAATCATAAAATCTAAACACAGCAAAAAAGGATAAAAAATGAACTATAGATATATAGGAAAAACGGGGCTTCGTGTGAGTCCGATTTGTATGGGGACTATGACTTTTGGTTCGCAATGCGATGAGAAAGAGGCTTTTAAGATTTTGGATAAGGCGTATGATGCGGGGGTGAATTTTTATGATACCGCAGAGGTGTATCCGA